>JBDTIC010000095.1:0-2631 GCA_039936595.1 Ginsengibacter sp.
ATCTACATGCCCAGTTAACCACCTGGTATCTATGTGCCGCAAGATGTCAGCTTACAGATTTGAATTGAGAATTTATGTGCATTTTTGCAGTTCATAATTTTTTTAAATGAGTACATATTTATTTCCACAACAAACTGATTTTTATAAAGGAAAAGTTCGGGATGTCTATACTATTGATGATCGTCTTTTAGTAATGATTGCAAGTGATCGCATCTCTGCTTTCGATGTGATACTTCCAAGACCAATCCCACACAAAGGACAGGTGTTAAACCAGGTGGCAGCTTATATGCTAAATGCTACGAGAGACATTTGTAATAACTGGCTCTTGACTACTCCCGCTCCTAATGTTTCTATTGGTAAAAAGTGTACTCCTTTTAAAGTAGAGATGGTGGTCCGTGGAAATCTTACCGGCCATGCGTGGCGAACTTATCTTTCTATGGAACAGGCAGGATCATCGGGAAACAAAATCCTGTGTGGTGTGACAATGCCTGAGGGATTAAAAGAGAATGACTATTTTCCCCGGCCTATCATTACACCTTCTACCAAAGCGGCCGAAGGCCATGATGAAGATATCAGTAAAGAAGAAATTATTGAAAGAAATATTGTAGGCGAAGATGACTATGAACAATTGGAAGATATTTCGTTAAATCTGTTTACCAGGGGTAAGGAGCTTGCTGCGAAACAGGGCCTTATCCTGGTGGATACCAAATATGAATTTGGAAAACTGGATAATGAAATCATACTGATTGACGAGATTCATACTCCTGATAGTTCCCGCTATTTTTATGCAGACGGATTTGAAGAACGACAGGCAAAGGGAGAAAAGCAAAAACAGCTTAGTAAAGAATTTGTAAGAGAATGGCTGATCGAAAATAATTTCATGGGCAAGGAGGGACAGCTGGTTCCTGAAATGAGCGATGAGTGGATTTTAGTTATACGTAATCGCTATATCGAGCTTTATGAAAAGTTGATTGGTGAAAAATTTGTTCCGCAAACTCTAAGTGGCGAAGAAACGGAAAAGAGGGTTTTAGATGCTCTGAAAGGTGTCTAGTCCAGGATTTGCCGGATTATTTGATTGTAGGATTTTATTAATTCTACTCGTTAATCCTATCATCCTTAAATCTTATGAATTTTAATTCATACAAGTAGCGTCATTGTTTCTGTAAAATAAGAGAAGCTTCAAGTGTCTCATGCTGATTCAGTATTTCTCCGGCGTAATTAATAACTGTATCTTTTAAAAAGTTCCCAGTCATCGTAAGCGTGTTTCCGGCAATTGTAAATTTAAGACCTGATGGCCTGGTACTGCCTGAAGTTCCCTGACCACTGACAAGAGTTTGTCCGGCAGAATAAATAGAATCCTGACCGATAATTTTATAAGCTGAGGTTGAATTGGTGGGAGGATAAGTAAAAGTAAATGGGTATGAATCAGTATCTTCTAATTGACCATCCACGTAACTCTGAGTATAAGCAGTAGCATTGATGGTGTAAGTGACTCCTGTACCGGTCATGGTGGAAGGTGAGAAGGACACGGTGCCGCCATTATCGGCGCTTGTATAGTCGGATTTGGTAACTGTCATGTATTTAGTCCCATCATCCGGATCTTTATATAACACGGTGCTCTGGGTTTTAGCGGAAATTGAAATAAATTTCCAGTTGCCTTCTATTGCGGAAGCAGAAGACTGATTATCTTTTTCTTTATTACAGGAAATAACAAGCGATAAGAAAGCCATAACTATTAAAGAACAAAATACCTTTTTCATAAGAGTTTTTAGTATTAACGGAATTATACGACGATTAGTACAAAGGCTTTTTTTAAAAAAAATATATATTGAAGATTTGAGATTATAAATTTGATGTCAGCAATGTCAGAGAGCTATTTTATGAATAAACGAAATAGCGGCTATTAGATGCTCTTGAAATTGATTAGAAAGATTTTTGGCTGCCTTATTGCATAAGAAGTAAAAGGAAAACTATTTGTTATGCCCAGGATTTATATTGGTTGTTCAGGCTTTGATTACAAAGTATGGAAAAATGTATTTTACCCCGAAAAGCTACCCCATTCAAAATGGTTTGACCATTATTGCACCCAATATAATACACTCGAACTTAATGTCACTTTCTATAAATTCCCTACAGAAAAATCTCTTTTAAAGTGGTTTAATAGTAGTCCTGACAATTTTAAATTCTCAGTAAAAGCCCCCAGATTAATCACGCATTATAAAAAGTTCAATGAATGCGAGTCTTTACTTCATGATTTTTATACCAGTATCCGCGCAGGCCTTCAGGAAAAGTTAGGTTGTGTATTATTCCAACTGCCTCCGCAGGTAGCTTATACTCCAGAAATGCTGGACAGGTTGTTAACTGCTGTTGACTATTCATTTCAAAGTGTTTTTGAGTTTCGCCATGAAAGTTGGTGGAATGAAGAGGTATTTACGCAATTTAAAAAAAATCGTCTTACTTTTTGTGGCGTGAGTTTTCCGCGGCTAACATCAGCGGTTATTGATAGCAGTCCCGATTTATATTACAGATTTCATGGCGTCCCGGTGTTATATAAGTCTTTGTATCCAGAAAATTTTATACAAGATATCTATCGCCAAATCAAAAAGATTAATCCATCTCAAGCCTGGATTT
>JBDTIC010000096.1:0-7707 GCA_039936595.1 Ginsengibacter sp.
CACGGTCGCCTATGGCAGGTATTGCCAGGATAGGTATCGTAGAGTAGAAAGCCATGTTTTTTGTGGCACTTTTCCCAAGGACTTTTTCAATGAATGACTTAGGATACGTTACCATAATAATCAAATCCACTTCATTTTTGTTGCTATACTCTTCTATAGCAAGTTCAAAATCTTTTCCGTCTAATAATGCTGCTCTGAACGCCACATCCGGAAATGCTTCTTTCAGGAATTCCAGGTAGTCATTTAACTGTTCTTCGTTATAAATATATTCTGCAGCTTCATCACTATCATCATCTTTAAATACGGCTACGTGAATTATTGCAGAAAATTGCTTTGAAATAGAAACAACCTTATTGAGTACGTCTATATCTTTTTCAAATTGATTAGTGGCAAAAAGAATAGCATCTGGTTCTTCCATTTCATAAGAAACAGGAACAGTCAGAATAGGTATTTTTGTTTTACCAATAGCTCCGGCGGTAACGCTTCCCATAAAAAATTTCTTTATACCGCTTGCGCCCTTCGTACCCATAACAATCAAATCTACCTTTTCCTTTTCTGCATATTCAAGTATAGAGGAAATAACCGAACCTCCTGCCAGGTGTGGGATTACTTTACTATCAGGATACACTTCTGAGAGCGACTTTAAGGATAAGTTGAGTTCGTCAGATCTTTCCTTGACTACTTTTTCACTTGATGAATCTGACTGCATGGTAACCATATTGATAGTAGGCTCTATTACATGCAACAAGAAAATAGTAGCACCGGATTTTTGGGTTAATTCGGCAGCATAGGCGAGTGCCTTTAAAGCATTATTTGAGAAATCTGTAGGAACTAATATCTTTTGCATATCAAGGTGTGTTACGAATATGCAATAATATTGGCATCTCTCAACTTTAAAAATGATGGCCGTCACGTTTATTTATGATTAAGGTCAATACACCATTAGTAATTTTATTCGATCCTCATACCTGTAATGATGATTTTGTCTGATTCCGAATTGATCTCTCAGGTGCGTTGCTATATTGCCTGGAATCGCTATAAATAAAATTGGGTATAAATATTTTACATAAAAGCCGGCATTTTGTTTAATTTAAATTATGTAAACCCCACCTGGCTTTGAGAAAATATGTTTTGATACCTATATGTTGTTTATGCTTTGCAACGATGCATAGTCAGACGAGAAAATATTTTTGGAATAATGATATCATTCATCTTGGTAAAGAACAGAGTAATTATCAAACAAAAATACTGGGCACCCAAAACGGCTTGCCGAACTCTGAAATTACCTGTCTTACTCAGGATAGCAACGGCTTTTTATGGGTTGGTACTTCTGCAGGATTTGCTTCTTTTGACGGGAAAAGATTTAAAAATTACTTGAAGGCAGGATATCACTTTACAGGTAAGATTTATACTATAAGAGAAGACACTGTAAGAAAAGTCCTCTGGATTGCCTGTGATGCAGGTTTATGTTATTTGAAAAATGAAGAATTATCTATTGTGAGAACTAATGAAGGGGATGTAACGACTTACGATATTTATCCGGATGAAAGTAACAATATGTGGGTAGCAACAGCGAAGGGGCCTGCTTTTTTCACTTCCAATATCATTAATAATTTAATCTCTGATTCAATCATTACTCTTGCCACCTATCTCTTGCCGGAATGGAAGAATTTTGAGAAGATATCTGATCAGGTTTATAAAATTGTTATCAACCAAACCGGGGATTTATACTTTTCCGGAGAAAGATCTTTGTTCACTTACGCCAATAAAAATCTCAAAACATTATGGACTTCGTCTGAGCAGGAAAATAATGATGGGGTAGTTGGCCTTGTACCTGGCAAAAAAGATTCGGTTTATTTTGCAACTATTTTTGGCGGCTTTGGGTGGATTGTTAAAAATAAAATTACCTGGCTAAACGAAAATAATTGTATCGCAGTGGCATTGACAGAAAATAAAGGTCAACTTTATTACTTTGCCTCCGGGGGTATTTATAAATTTCATCCTTCTTCCAAACAGTTAGAAAAAATAAGTGAGGTGCCGGAGAGCATCAACCTTTGGCCATCCTGTTTATTGGTTGACAATGAAAATAATTTCTGGATCGGAATGCATGATAATCTACTGTATCAAAAGCCCCGAATATTTTATTCTTATAAAAATGAAACCGACAATATAAGCCCTGAAATATTCAGCATCTTTCGATTAAAAAACAATCAATTGATTTTTGGCACTAACAGAGGAAAGATTTATAGAAGGAATGGCGCAGTATTAAAAAATTATTTTCCAGGAAATGGACGCGTTGTGACGCGCGCCGAAATAAAAGCTATATATGAAGACAGCAGGGGATGGTTGTGGATGGGATCAGGTTACCAGGGAATTTCCATCCTGAAGAATAAGCAAGTTTTGAATTTTACTGTAGATAAAGGATTAAGTAATAACAGTAATTATTTTATCTATGAAGATGCAAATCAAAATATTTATACCGGGGGTGATGGCGGATTTTCAAAAATCAGTTATGATCCTGTCAACGATAAATTCTTATTTAAAAATTATTTTTTTAAAGTTAGTGGTGATAACACTTATATGTTTAAAAGTTGCATCGCTGGCCCTGATGGTTCTTTATGGCTTATGGGGCAAAAAGGTATATTTCATTTTATAAACGATGAACTAAAACCCTATTTATTAAATGGGAATAACATTCCCAATGGTACGGATATAAAATCAGATAAATCAGGAAATATTTGGATTGCTACAAAAGGTGATGGTATATGGCAGTGTTTTTTTGATGATAAACACTTACTGCAGATAAGAAGAATAATATCCGACAAGAATGGATTACAATCCAATATTTATCTGAGCCTCGTAATAGACAATCAGAGTACAGTTTGGGCAGCGGGTTATGGCGGTATCTCATCTATTAAACAAAATGGGAAGAATATTTACATTAACAACTACACCCCCGATGATGGCTTTTTGTCCTCTAACTATCAATCTGTGACGCTTTTTCATGATGAGAATGACACTATATGGGTGGCTACTTCTTCCGGTCTCAGCACTTTTTATGCCGGCAATGCAGCAATTAATAAAACGCTGTCGTTAAGTATTGACAATATTCTTTTATTAGATACTGCCGATAAAGATATTTCTATACTGAAAAAAAAACTTTATTCAGGTATTGAATTACCCTATTATGTAAACGCAATTGAATTTCAATTTAAGGCGATCTGTTTATCCGATGCACGAAATATAAGATACTCTTACCGGATGATGGGATTAAAGGATACTACATGGCTTGATTGGGTGGATAAGGAGGTTGCCGTTTATCAAAGTCTGCCTCCCGGTAAATATTCTTTCCAGGTAAAAGCCTTACTCAATAATAATGTTCCTTCAAACACGGTTACTTTTTTCTTTACGATAAATAGCCCGTTTTGGTTCTCATGGTGGTTCATTTTGATTAGCATTTGTTTCTTTATTACCATCATTTTCCTGGTATTAAAAAAATGGGAAAAAACTGTTCAATTTAAAAATGATGAAAAAATAAAAACCCAGAAATTAATTTCAGAACATTTGCAATACCGCCTCGAAGTGGAGGAGGTTACCAATTATTTTAATCGTTTAATGAGTGTTACAGAAACAGAAGATGAGTTACTTTGGGATGTTGCGCGACAATGCATTTCTAAATTGAACTTCGAGGATTGCGTAATTTATTTAAGGAATAAAAGAACAAATCATCTCGTTCAAAAAGCAGCTTGGGGGCCCAAAGTTATTATGGCAGAGAATGAGATGTTTCCTGAAAACGCAATTCTAAGTCCCATTGAAATACCGGTTGGCAGTGGGATTGTGGGTACTGTAGCCAAAACAGGTGTTGCTGAAATTGTACCGGATGTAACCAAAGATCCTCGCTATATTCTTGACGATGCGCAAAGGTGTTCAGAAATTGCGGTACCAATTATATATGAGAATCAGGTACTTGGAGTGATTGATAGCGAGAGCTCTCATTTTAATTATTATACACAATGGCATTTGCAAATACTCTCTGACATCGCAGTTCGCTGTGCGGAACGCATAGTGAAATTAAGAACTAATAAAAGTCTGGAAAAAAATAAAATTAAATTATTGCAAACGCGGCAAAAGCTTGCAGAAGAAAGACTAACTGCACTACGAAGCCAGATGAGCCCACATTTTATTTTTAATTCTCTTAACTCAATTCAGCAATTTGTATTAGGTGGTGATGTGGAAAGCGCTAATAAATATCTTTCTCAATTTTCAAAATTGATACGGCTGGTGCTCCAATATTCGGAAACGAATTTTATAACGCTTGACGAAGAAATAAGTATGCTTCATTTGTATTTGTCATTAGAAAAAACACGATTTGGAGATACATTCGAATATAATATTTACCTTGAAGAAAACATCGATGCAGATGAAATAAAAATCCCTAATTTAATGGTGCAGCCTTTTGTTGAAAATGCGATATGGCATGGGTTAATGCACAAGAAGGGTAGCCGCGAAATTAAGATTCACTTTAGATTATCAGAAGACAAGACACTGGTATGCGAGATAGTGGATAACGGTATAGGTAGACGCAGATCTGAAGAAATAAAAAAAACAAGATCAGTAGATATAAAACACCAGTCAAAAGGGTTGAAACTGGTACAAGATAGAAGCGAAGCGCTGATGCAGCAATTTGGAAAAGAAATTTTAATTGAAATAAATGATTTAATAAACGACGTGAATGAAGTTTCTGGTACCAGGGTATTGATCATGCTTCCTTTAACAGGCCAAATCAAATAAAACAAATCTAAAAAGCTCGATTTTCTTATTTTTACTTTATGACCAAAGCGCTTATTATTGATGATGAGCAGGTAGCTGTGAACGTTATGCGATTGATGATAGAAAGATATTTGCCGGAAATATCTGCTGTAAAATCTGCTACCAATTCTATGGAGGCTTTACAATTCATAAATGAATTTCAGCCTGACATTGTTTTTCTTGATATTGAAATGCCTTATCAAAATGGATTTGAATTACTAAAGTCAGTTTCAGAAATCACTTTCGATACAGTCTTTACGACTGCTTATGATAAATATGCCATTCAGGCTATTAAATTCAGCGCATTGGATTATTTGCTTAAACCTATAGATGCTGATGAACTTCGTGAAACTTTCAACCGATTTATGCAAAAGTCGGCACTTAACCTTAATAAAGATCTGGCGATAAAAAATTTATTGGATAATCTACAGCACGTCAATAAAGCCTGCCACAAATTAGCATTGCCTACCAATAATGGCTTGCAATTTTTTTTACCCCGCGATATTATTCGTTGTGAAGGAATGAGTAACTATACTAAATTTTATCTGTCCAATTATCATCCTATTCTTACCTCCAGAACGATAAAAGAATATGAGGATATATTAATTCCTCATAAATTTATTCGGGTTCATAAATCTCATCTGATAAATGCTGAGTTTATATCAGGATATGCTCAACAAATGAATAACCTGATTTTGAAGGATGGTACATTCGTGGAGGTATCAAGAAGGAGAAAAAAAGAAGTTTTGGAAGAATTAAGTGGTTATATTTCTGGTTTGAAAAGTTGAGAGCTCTGTAGTTTATAAGAAATCAATGGGATTTGCAGTTTCGATTGTCCTTATGAGAACCTTATATCGTTTGGTCAAAAAATTGTGATTATATTCCCAATCAGAAAATTTCTAAATTAACTCTCTCTTATCTTCCAATAGCAATTTCAGGGCATTGTCAAAATTCCCTGCAGGGGTTACTTCACCAGAATTGACAAAAAATATTTCATCGGCATTCTGGATTGTATTCAGGCGATGGGCTATGATTACTTTAGTAGTTGAAGCTGGTAATTTGTCTAAAATATCTTCTAATAGTTGTTCAGTAATGGTATCAATATTGGCAGTGGCCTCATCTAAAATCAGAAGGTTAGGTTTCCGTAACACAGCTCTTATAAATGCAATCAATTGTTTTTCACCCAAACTCATAGAATCTCCACCCGAAACGATTTTGGTTTCTAACCCGTTTTCAAATCTATCAACCAAATAGTCCAGGCCTTCGTCTTTAAGCGTATGGTTGAATTGTTCTTTGTCTAAAAGTTTATAGGTTTCATTCCCGTATAAAATATTGTCACGTACAGTGCCATTGAATAAAAACGGTTCCTGTAAAATAAAGCCAATTCTTTTGCTGAGTTCTGCTGAAGAATAGGTGCGCAAATCATTTCCATTTAAAAATACTTCGCCTTCTGTGGGATCATACAATCTTGCTATTAGGGATGCTGTAGTTGTTTTACCTCCGCCCGTCGGACCTACGAACGCATAGTCTTTTCCGTGCTCCAGCTTGAAATTGATATCATGCAGCACTTCTTTACCGTCAGGATATTGAAAGGAAACATTTTTGAATGTCAGCAACGGAGCATTTGGAATAGGTTTTGGTGAAATGCCTGACTTCTGAACGATATCAGAATCTAAATTTAAAATAATTGAAATCCGGTCCCATGCAGCCATCGCAGTTTGAAAACTTGCCCACAGTGTAGCCATCTGGCGCAAAGGCTGATAAAAGTATTGTACATAAGCTATGAAGCTGATCAATAATCCCACAGTAAAATTTCCTATTGAAATTAAATAAATGCCGAAGGCGAGTACAATCAATTGTGCAATGTTGGAGAAGAAAGTAAATACCGGAACGAATACACTATTTACAAGACCGGCACCCAAAGCAGCTTTGTAGTTGATTACATTCACAACATCAAATTTAGAACGAAAATAATCACGCCTGTTGAAAGCGACAATGGTTTTGAAGTTGCCAAGACTTTCCTGAATTTCTGCACTTAAACCTCCGGTACTTTTTAAGCTGGCAGCATTCTTTTTCTTTACCAATGGAGAAATGAGCTGTACAAAAATGAGGATAAACACAGCCGGCACTAACGCCGCTGCCCCCAGCTCTATATGGATGCATAAAAGGAATATGGATGCACCGAGCATATTGAAAATGCTGTCCACAAACTGCAGCAACGATTGAGAAAAGAACTGGTTTACTTTATCTGTATCGTTATTGATCCTGGATATTAAATCGCCGGCTTTATTCTGATTGAAAAAAGCTACCGGAAATCTTTGAATTTTATTAAAGACAGCATTGCGAAGGCTATACAACATTCGTTGACCGATGCTTCCCATTATCTTCGTTTGTAAATAATCTGTTACTGCCGAAATAAGATAAAGCCCTAATAAAATACCGGTAAAGGTAATAAGTCCCTTATATAATTTAGTCTGAATATAATGGTCAATTGTGTAGCCAATCAGGTAGGGTGTAAGCATGGCAATTCCTGAATTTAATGCCATTACCAAAATCGCAATGATTAAATTTCTCTTTTCCTCCTTCATAAACTGCAACATTTTTTTTAATGCAGCTTTCGTTGAAGTTTTGTGTTCTATGTTAAGATTGTAATCCATTTGCTTTTAAAATATAAATACTTTTTTGTCAGTTCTTTTGCACTTCCAAATCTGTAGTGCTTTTTTGCGAGTGATAAATCTGCACATATTCAGGCGAATGCTGCATCAGATATTCATGTTTGCCACTGTCAACTAATTCCCCTTCCATAATTACAATGATTTGGTCGTAATTTTTTATTGGGTCTATTTTTTGTGTGACTGATACAAGGGTAATACCGGGATAGTTTTGTATTACATTCCG
>JBDTIC010000097.1:0-2698 GCA_039936595.1 Ginsengibacter sp.
AGGTGGCTCAAAGACTGAAGCTGCTACAGGATGATGAAATCAATAAAAAGGTTGCTGATTTATGGCCAGAGACACGGCCGGTAGGCTCTTCAGAAAAAACTACGCTGATGAATAAAATCTCAAGCCTGGCTGCTTCTCCACCAAAAGGTGATCCTGTAAAAGGACGACAGCTCTTTTTAGCCACTTGTGGAAGGTGTCATAAGCTTTATAATGAGGGCGGTAACATTGGCCCCGATCTTACCGGCTATGAGAGAAGCAATTTAAGTACTTTGTTAATTAATATTGTTGATCCTAACGCTGATATTCGGGAGGGGTACGAGGTGCAGAGAATTGTTACAACTGATGGACGTACTTTGGAGGGAAGAATCGTAAACCGAAATGGTGGCAATGTTACCTTTCAGCCGCCGTTCGGAGGCAGGGAAATTACTCTGGGTGCTGACCAGATAAAAGAGATTAAAGCGCGGCCCACATCCATTATGCCTGAACGACTTTTGGACAAGATGACTGATCAGCAGCTCCGTGACCTTTTTTCCTACATCACTAAAAAGGATTAAAAAAAAGTGTAGTTAATTGATTTGCCTTCCAAACCTTAGTAGAAAAGGCCCAATAACTTTTCAACGTTATTGTTGATAGCGCTAATAGGGTTCTAAAGCATCATTGTCTGAAAATTTGGCTTTGTCAGGAAGAGATAAATTGATACTCCTTCTTACTTCCCACCAAATGAATGGTCATGGAATTGGAACGATAGGATTTTTAGAAAAATAGCATAGCTTTATTTCTCTTAGCAATGCATAGATAATACCGATTTAATTTTTTCGAATGCCAGATAAAAAAGATAATTCAAGACGTGAATTTTTAAAAAAAAGTTCCTTAGGTGGTTTGGGAGCGGTCCTTGGTGTAAGCAGTATGCCTTCGTTGTTTGGTAAAGTGGATGATGTTTCTGCTGACCGTGATCTGTCCATTCATCCCCGCTACTACCGCTGGCATGTAGATCCCGGAGTAGAATGGTTGGAGACCAATACCGATTATGCACATCTCGACTGGCATATTCCAATGTCAAAAACAGCGTTGGTTCTGGTAGATGTTTGGCAAAGGCATTACATTAAAGATACAGAGGCGAGAGGAGAAGAAATCATTAACAAGAATCTGATACCGTTGATGTCAGCCAGCCGCAAAGCAGGTTTACAGATCATTCACGCCCCATCTGCTCCCGTAGCTATGCAACATCCTAACTGGGTAGACCTGGTAAGTAAAGATGATATGAATCCGAAAGATGACAGTTGGCCACCTGCTCCGTTTCGTAGTAAAAGCAGCATCTACCAATCATACAGGCGTCCTGTCGAACCACGTGAAACTGAAAGACAAAGCCTTCCGCCACTTTACTTTCATCCTAAGGCAGGGCCGGTTGGGAAAGAGCCGGTAGTAGCAACCGGTGAAGAACTTCATCGCTATTGCAAACAGCAGGGTATTCTTTTTTTGCTGTATGCAGGTTTCAATACCAATGCGTGTATTCTCAGCCGTGATTATGGTACGCTTCAAATGAGTACCCGCGGTTATGAAGTGATTATTGTCCGCGATTGTACAACAGGCATGGAATCAAGATATACACAAGCCTCATTAAGTCAGACTACAGGAGCTGTACTTTTATTGGAAATGTTTGGTCAATATTCTATTGATTCTGACGAACTGAAAATGGGACTCTCAAAACTGAGCTAGTGTATTTTAATAAATGTAGAGTTGTTTCTTTTTAATTTTAATTATTTTTTTTAATAAACAATATCAATTATAAAATGAATCGTCGAAAATTTGTCTCCAACACTGCTGCTTCGGCTGCGGGATTGTTGCTGGGTAATAGCCTTATGGGATTTGGTTCTAAAGAAAATTCATTATCCCGGGATACAGAAGCCAAAAAAGAGGACCTGATGAAGGAAGTATTGAAATATCGGAAAATAGATGCTCATGCCCATGTAGATGAAGTTAATTATAAAACAGAGGTTAATTTGGATTTTGCTGACAGGTTAGGTATCGAAAAATTAATGGTTTCTGATTTTTTACGGCCTCATACCGAAGGCCTCCCCGATGATTTCAGAGTGAGAAATAATTTTGTAATAAAATGTATGAAGGAACATCCGGATCGGTATATCGGAACAGTAATACTAAATCCCCGATACCAGAAAGAATCACTTGAAGAAATAGACCGATGCCGGGATGCGGGGATGATTGGACTGGGTGAACTCTACAACCAGGTAAAAATCAATGATCCTTTGTATTATCCTATTATTGAAAAGTGTATTGATATAAACTGGAATGTTATGATGCACTCAGCTATCGGATATTCCAGGGTGGCTCTTAACCCGGACGAACCTAAAAATATCTCCCTGCCCGAGGATTTTGCAGACATAGCTAAACGATACCCTGAAGCCATGCTCCAGTATGCTCATATCGGAGGTGGTATTGATTGGGAATATGCTTGTAAGGTACTGAAGGATAGTCCCAATGTATTTTTAGGGACGGCAGGGAGTAACAATGAAGGCAATATGATTGATTTTGCGATGAAATATGTCGGTGAAGACAGGCTTGTTTTTGGGTGCGATTACAGTTTTTATCAGGGAGTAGGCCATGTATTTTCTGCAAAGTTGACGGATTCACAACGAAAAAAGATTTTTTTTGAGAACTTTAGTAAACGGTTAAAAAAAGG
>JBDTIC010000098.1:0-3440 GCA_039936595.1 Ginsengibacter sp.
GTTTATTTCAAAGAAAAACTATTTTTCTGTTTTAGAAAAGCAAAAAACTTTTAAAGACACAGTCCCTGCAAAAAGAATCCTCAATTCGGATAGCATCCCATTGATAAAAGCAGACACTCTTTCTATAAAAGATTCTGCTATGATCAAGGACACCTTGCACACCAAAGACACCATTCCCTATAAACTCGCAAAAAACGCACTGGAAGCACCGCTGGAATACACTGCTGAAGATTCAATGGTCATTGACGTACCGGATAAAAAAGTAACCTTGTATGGAAAAAAAGTAGTTACGGATTATAAAGATAATAATCTCACAGGGCCTGTTATATCTTTTGATGAAGCTACCGGAGATATTACCGCGACTATTAAACGGGACAGTACGGGAAAGGTAATTGCATTTCCTACATTTAAGCAATCAGACTTTACCTCCCAAAGCGATACGGTGCGTTTTAATATGAAAAGCGGAAAAGGTCTTACTAAAAGCACTTATACCCAACAGGGAGAGATGTATGTATATGGAGAGGTGATTAAGAAAGTAAATGAAAATGTTTTCTACGCATTAAGAGGAAGATTTACTACCTGTAATCTTGATACTCCGCATTTTGCTTTTATCAGTAATAAAATAAAATTTATTAATAATAAGGTTGCTATTTCAGGTCCCGTTCACCCGGAATTCGAAGGGGTTCCTATTCCTATTTATTTCCCTTTTGGAATATACCCTTTGAATCAGGGAAGGCACTCCGGTCTTTTGTCCCCCAATTTTACGGTCAATGAACAAAGAGGTCTTGGGCTGGAAGGGCTTGGATTCTACAAAGTAGTCAATGATTACTGGGATATGACCATACGGGGGAGCCTTTACTCATACGGTGGCTGGTCGTTAAATCTCAATCCACGATATTCAAAAAAATATCATTACAGTGGAAACCTGACGTTTGACATGCAGAATTTTAATTTGAATTTTAAAGGAGATCCTGATTATCAAAAAAACCGAAGCTATCGTATCACATGGAGCCATAGTGCCGATACTAAATCGCGGCCAGGCGTTACTTTTTCCGCAAATGTAAATGCGGGTAGCAGCAGTTATAATTCTACTGTGCCTAATAACCCTAACCTTAATTTTCAAAACCAGTTATACTCTTCCATTGCCTATTCCAAAACCTGGCAGGATAAGCCGTTTAACTTAACTCTTACGGCCAATCACGATCAAAACACCAATCAAAAACTCATTAACGTAAGTTTGCCATCGCTGGGTTTTACCATGAATACAATTTATCCGTTTAGAAGAAAAGAAGCAGTAGGAGAATTAAAATGGTACGAAAATCTTGGTATTGGGTACAATCTGACCGCACAAAACCGCTTTTCCTTTTATGACACGGTAAAAAATAAAACTATTTTTCAACAAATAGCTGATACGCTGCAATGGGGCGCTCATCACTCACTTCCTATCAGTTTATCTCTTCCTCAGATGGGTATATTTCAATTATCTCCTTCCGTAAGTTATGATGAAACATGGTTTCAGAATAAGGTAATACGGGGATGGGACGATGTAACCAATAAATCAACGGTAAGAATTCAGGAAGGATTTTATAGAGCACGCCAGATGGCTTTTAGCCTAAGCACCTCCACAAGAATCTTCGGGATGATATCAGCTAAAAAGAAAGATGCCAAAATACAGGCAATACGGCATGAAATAAGACCCACTTTTGGGATCAGTTACCAGCCTAATTTTAACGGGCAAAATTATTATTTAGCCCAGATTGATTCATTCGGAAACAAAAGCTTGCTTCCTTATTTTGAATCAGGATATAATCTCTACGGCGGATATACTAATGGAAGATTCGGTGGTTTCAATTTTGGTCTGGAAAACAATATTTCGATGAAGGTGCGAAATAAGAAAGATACAGGCGAAAACGCTATTAAGAAGGTATCTATTCTGGATGCATTCAGTATCAACGGCAGCTACAATTTTTTCCCGGTAGATTTCCATCATTTTTCTAATATTTCCGCCACCGCGTCTACCAATTTATTTAATAAGATAAATTTCACCGCAGGAGCCAATTTTAACCCTTACGAAGTAAATAGCGAAGGAAGAGACACCAACATATTAGTATGGAAAAGAAAGCCCATTTCGTTAGGTCGTATGACCAATGCCAACATTTCATTATCCAGCTCGTTCCAGGGCGGAAATAAAAAAACGGGTAAAGAAGCCGGAGTAAAGCCAGGCCAACCTCCGCCCGGTTCGGGATACAACCAGGATGAATACAATAGCGAAATGGCTTACATTCAAAATAATCCCAATGACTTTGCGGATTTTAACATCCCCTGGTCCGTAAATCTTTCCTATTCTTTCTCATTGACGAAAGCCTTCATAAAAGGACTAGGTTTTGAGAACAGATATACGCAAAATATTAATTTTGGAGGCACTTTGAATATAACTCCCAAATGGCAAATGGGTATCAACGGTTATTACAATGTATCCCTGGGCCAGTTAAATCCATTATCACTTTCCATTTCCCGGGATCTGCATTGCTGGCAAATGTCTATCAATATGTCTCCAATAGGTATCTATCGGTACTTCAGCATTAACATTAGTCCAAAGTCTCCATTACTTCGTGATCTGAAAATCAATAGAACAAGATCTTTCTATAGCGGACTGTAAATAAAGGTTAGCGAGTGTGAAGGCTAATATTAACTCCGGTTGGTACAGACATCAACCCCTGGTAGCAACGCCATGAGATACCGCCAATTTGCATCCTGCATTTGTACAAATTATCTTTGCCAAAAATAAACCTTTAAAACTCTTGTCGATGACATTGAAGAATTATGCCTCCATTTTAGTATTGATCTTTTACTATTCAACTGCTTTTTCACAGACCCAAAAAGGAAGCTTTATTTTGTCAGGCAAAACAGATCTTAATTTCCTCTTTGCGAATACCATTATGGCTACCGATAGCATTGAAACCGGCAGAGCAAAAACTAAACAATTCGGATTTAATGCCGCAGCCGGATATTTTATTGCAGATGATCTGAGTATCGGGATATCCGGAACCTTCTCTTATAACTATACTAAAAATAATATTAGCTCCTACAGTGAGATGATCACATGGTCTGCCACTGTAATGCCACAGGTTAATTATTATCTCCCGGCGGAAGAAAAATTGAGGCCTTCTATCGGAGCCGGTGTGGGTTATTTGTGGCTCCGGGAAAGAGATTCGCGGGTAAACGTCAACAGCAATACCGTATATTTTTTGAGTGGACTGGCTTACAGTGCCGGTATAGGACTGTCCTATTTTATCACTCCCCATGTTGCTTTGGATCTAAACTTTCAATATTCGCATAGCCGGCTGAAAGATGAATGGTATAAAGACCAAATTCAAAAACAAAATGGATTAGCCGGCACATTGGGTGTGTCTATATTCCTTTAGCGGCAGGCACTCAAT
>JBDTIC010000099.1:0-5700 GCA_039936595.1 Ginsengibacter sp.
AGGGGAGATGGAATATCTGCAATTAATCCTGATGATATCGAATCTATGACGGTATTGAAAGGTGGCGCTGCTGCAGCACTATATGGAAGCCAGGCTGCGAATGGAGTCATTCTTATTACAACCAAACAGGGACTAGTGCAGAAAGGTATTGGTATTGAACTGAACAGTAATTTCACAATAGGAACGCCGTCAGTTTATCCCGAGTATCAGTACGAGTATGGCCAGGGAGTAGGTGGCGCCAGACCGCAAACTCAGGCACAGGCAATAAGCTCGGGTCGTTTGAGTTTTGGTGAAAAAATGGACGGCGAACCTTATATACAATTTGATGGTCAAATGCGTCCCTATTCTGCTGTAAGTGTAAAAGATAACTGGAAAAACTTTTACAGACCTGCTACCAACCTGACTAATACAGTATCATTTTCGGGCGGCAACTCCTCTGCTTTGGTTTATAGATTATCCTTGTCAGATTTAAGAGCCACTGCTTTGGAGCCAAATTCAAAATACAATAGACAAACTGCCAACCTGAACATTAGATCTGAACTAGGTAAAAATAAAAAGTTTATTGTTGAAGCAACTATCCAATACAATTATGAAGAGGGAATAAACAGACCCGGAAACGGATACGCAGATAATTCTACAAACTGGGCTCTCAATTTATTGGCCAATACAGTAGATGTCAGAAACTTAGCTCCCGGGTATGATGCGAATTTTCGTGAAATACAGTGGCAGCAGGTTCCGGAATCACAGAACCCCTACTTTGTTATAAATCGTATGGGGAACAGTGACTCAAAGCATCGCTTTCTGGGACAGGGCAGCATTCAATACAATGTCTTAAAAAACCTTTATATTAAGGTGAGTGGAATGAGAGATTTTGACCGGTTTGAATCAATGGATTATATGCCCATTGGTACGGCTAAAAGACCTAAAGGAATATTTAATTCGGGAAACTCTTTTGCCACCGAAACGACCGGGCAGGCAATAATTAATTATAACGCAACGGTACACCAGAATTTCGAAATTAATGTAATGGGCGGAGGTGCACTTCAAAAAAGTGTTTTTGAATCTAATACGCATAACGGGACTGATTTTATTGTACCTGATTTTATAAGTTTTAACAACCTGGCTATTCAATCGACAGTTTTGGGATTTAATCAGTTTGGACAGAACTCGCTGTTTGCTTCTGCAGATTTTAATTTTAAAAGATTGATTTATCTGACTTTGACAGGAAGGAATGATTGGTTCTCCGTTTTAAATCCGGGGAATAATTCTATTTTTTATCCTTCTATTGGTACAAGTTTCATATTGTCCGATGCTTTGAAATTGCCAGACTTTATTTCCTTCGCTAAATTGAGAGGTTCATTGGCCCAGGTAGGAGGGGCTACAGTGCAGCCTTACCAGGTGAATCAATCATATGGCTTCCTGCAGGGCGGATTTGGAGGCCAGCCCGTTCAGACAACTTCTACCGGTTTATCTAATCCCAATTTAAGACCACTAACCTCAAGAACCTATGAGGTAGGTTTGAATATTGAGTTTTTAAAGAATCGCCTCGGTATAGATTTTACTTATTATAACCGCAAAACTACTGATGACATTTTAACTGTTCCACTGGCGATCACATCAGGTTATACGTCAGCATTATTAAATGCCGGGGCGTTAAGTAACAGGGGCGTAGAATTATTATTAACCGGTAAACCAATTTCCAACAAACACTTCATTTGGGATGCAAGTTTTAATTTTTCTTATAATAAAAGTGAAATATTAAAGTTAGCCCCCGGCGTTCAAAATGTGGGAGGATCTGAAGTAGGCGATCCTTTTAATACGATCCAAAGCACTACCTATGTCACTAATGCTAAAGGGCAAAGAGTATATAATAAAATAAGCGGATATGAAGTTAAAGGGCCACTACAAAAAGTGGGTACGGGAGTTCCCCCTTACATTTTAGGATTTAGCAATAATTTTACATATAAGAATTTTTCTTTGAACATATTAGTAGATGGGAAGTTCGGCAATATTGTACAATCCGGGCTAAGCCGCTATATGTATCGTTTCGGATTATCTAAAAATACTCTTCCGGGAAGGGAAAATGGTTTGACGGTTTCCGGAGTGGATCAAGACGGAAATCCATTTACTAAAACATGGCCTGCCGCGCAGATAAGCACTTATTATAATACCGAGGCAGGAATTAGTCCCATAGGTACTTCAATATTTGATGGCAGCTTTGTAAAACTTCGCAATATCATCTTAGGATATACCATTCCGGAAAATAAACTGAATATTTCCGGTATCAGAGATATCAGTATTTCTTTGTTTGCCCGCAATGTCGCTCTACTTTACACAAAGCTTACAGATTTTGATCCTGAATCCTCTTACAAAGTCGGTAACGACCAGGCAAATACGTCGAATACTATTCCAAAAACACGTGAAATTGGTATTAATCTTAGAGTAAGGTTCTAATTCTTTTACCTATAAATTTTAGACATGAAAAGAAAATATATAAAAATAATATTTGTCATTATTGGATCCTCGTTCATATTGGCATCTTGTACAAAAAAGCTTTCCGAACTTAATAAAGATCCTAACTCTTACCAAAAGGTTAATACTGATTTTCTTTTTACGAGTTCAATGTTAGATGCTGTCGGAGGCGATCGGTTTTCATGGATGATTAGGTTTAATCTCATGGCATCACTACAACAGGAGGCTACCTATAGTTTGCTTACGGCACCGGGAGATAAATATCTTTCTGAGGGATACGGATCCTTTTTATGGAATTCTTACTCTAGCTGTGTAAGAGAGATAGAGGATGTTATTCAGAATGTGAAAGATGACCCAAACATGATTAACAAGCTTGCAATTGCCCGTATATGGAGAGTGTACATGTTTCATCGGTTGACAGATTTATTTGGCGATATCCCCTATTTTCAAGCCGGTAAAGGGCTTGAAGGGCAGTATCAACCGAAGTACGATAAGCAATCCGATATTTATCCGGATATGCTTAAACAATTAGAAGAGTCAGCAAACTCACTAGATGCATCAAAACCTACGTTTGGTTCTTCTGATCTTTTTTATGGCGGGAATGTAATTCAATGGAAAAAATTTGCCTTTTCTCTTATGCTACGCCTGGGTATGCATCTTACGAAAGTTGATCTTACATCTGCAGAGACCTGGGTAAAAAAGGCAATTGCGGGGGGACCTATTTTAGAAGATGTGGATTTGGCAAAGATTTCCTATTTTGACGGATCGCTGGCAAGTAATCGAAATCCATTATCAGCCCAATGGCTTGAATTGGATTACGTTAATCCCCAGGATCCTAATAACATCCAAGGATGTAAAATTTCCAAGAGATTTATTGATCAACTCAAGGGTAACTCAACAACCACTAAAGATCCCAGGTTGAATGCTATCTCTGTTCTTTGGGTAAAACAACCTTCCGGACTATATGTTAAAGATACCGCTACAGCATTGCAAAATGGTATGGAGAATGCAAAGTACAATTCTTATCCCGCGGATTACGAGACCTTTTCAGAGCCTAATCCAAAGACGGTTATGAGTTATTCTGCACCTATTTGTGTAATGACTCCTGCCGAAGTAAATTTCCTTCTTACAGAAGCAGCCATCAGGGGATGGTATGCTGGAAATGTTGGCGATGCTTACTCAAATGGTGTCAAAGCGGCTATGAAACAATGGTCTTTATATGGTTCTGAAGGAGTTATCTCACAGGACAAAGTAGATTATTATCTAACTAACAACCCTTTTAAGTTAAGTGGTTCATTTGAAGAAAAGCTAGATCAAATTTCTACTCAAAAATGGATTCTTTTTTATGTCGATCAGATAGAAAATTTTGCCAATTGGAGACGAACCAATTACCCTGTTCTTATCCATACCAATTACCCGGGAAATCTAACAGGTGGTCAAATTCCCAGGCGGATGGTTGTCCCGGATTCTGAAGAACTGTACAATAAAGATAATTTTATAGATGCAAAAACGAGGCAAAGTGGAGATAACACTCTTTTAAGCAGAGTTTGGTGGGATAAGGAATAATGCCTTAAATTAGTCTGAATGAACAACTTTGGAGCATAAATCCATAATAAATTTTTTTAACCATTTTAAATAAATATAAATTGGAATTTAAGATAAATAACCGCCGCAGAGACTTTATTAAAAAATCGCTAATTACTGCGGCAACTTTGACTGCTTCCCCCAGCTTGATCTTTGGAAAGGGAGGTAATATTGTCCCAGTTAATAAAGATGCGTCTCAAACGTCGTCTGATACAGAAGGCCTGGTAAATGTTGCTTTTATCTGTAACACTTATTGGAATCTTTCTCATCCTGATGTTATCGGGACCAAGCTTTTTATTGGCCTACCCACTGACGATGGGATGGTGAAGCCTACTATAAAGATCGTATCCATGTACATCGCCCAAATTGGTGAGAACAGCACTGGTCCCAGGATCGCGGCAATGAATGGAACCAAATTGTACCCTACGATAGCTGATGCTTTAACACTGGGAGGTGATAAGTTAGCTGTTGATGGTGTCATCTATGTTGGTGAGCATGGCGATTACCAGTATAACAGGCTGGGTGAAAAAATGTATCCGCGGCTAAATACTTTAGAGCAGATCTTCAGAGTGTTTGATGCGTCTGACAGGTCAGTGCCGCTTTTTACGGACAAAGCGCTTTCCTATAGCTGGCTGGACAGCATGTGGATTTATAACCGGGGTAAAGAATTGAATGTCCCCATGATGGCAGGATCTTCGGCCCCTTATTGGTGGCGCGACCCAAACCTTGTACATCCTATTGGTACTAAAATTACCGACGCTGTAGCAATAGGATATGCTACCCTTGATGCTTATGGTTTCCATGTCGTAGAAATTCTTCAGTGTATGGTTGAACGTAGAGCAGGCGGAGAAACTGGTGTTGCCAGTGTAGAGGGTCTTAGAGGAAAAGAGGTTTGGGCAGCAATAGATTCAGGAAAAATCTCCCGGGAATTAGTGGATGCAGCTTGCGATACGATTAAAAGTAAGGCGAGTGGTTCTATGCGGGATTTGGTTAAAGATCCATCGGCGGTAATTGTACAATATAACGATGGTACCAGGGGAGCGTGTCTGATGTTAGATGAGTATGTTAAAGAAGGATGGGCCTATGCTGCCAAAGCTGACGGTAAAACTGTCGCTACCGAATTTGTATATGATCAAACTACTCCTGTTTATGCTGCCTTCAGTTACTTAGATCTTAACATTCAAAAGTTAATGGTTACCGGTAAGCCACCAGTCCCCATTGAACGAAATTTATTAACCAGTTGTGTAATTGATTTGGCTATTCGCTCAGCTAAAGAAGGAAAGATAAAAAAGACACCATTTTTGGACATAGCGTATAATGTCGAAGGATATGAACCAATTCGTCCCACCCTTACAGGCCCGAGAGGACAGAGTCTGGGCCCCTGGCCGCCCAAAGGCTATGAATTTGTTATTCCGGATCGTTTTAAGAAAAAATCTTAAAAACGCATTTTGGCTTTAAATCTTATTGGACAAACATCACTGGAAATTAGCCCCAATAATAAAAAATTTATTAGATGCAAATTAGACAAAATTGAGATAATACATTTTTTAAGCAGAGTTTCCAGAGATAAAGAATGACATTATGGAAATTATTCCGCATCAATTCAATACCTTAGAGACCAACAATTTAATTTCTTGTCTTCGG
>JBDTIC010000100.1:0-2931 GCA_039936595.1 Ginsengibacter sp.
GCACTATCAGGAAAACCCGACCCGGCAGTTTTGCACACTGTTCCAAACCCTGATTGGTACATGGTTCCTTTCTTTGCATTGTTTGCGCTGATGCCTCATAAAATCGAATCCATTGCGATGTTGCTTGGCCCTGTTCTGACGGTTGTTGTATTATTTTCAATTCCATTTATTTCAAACAAGGGAGAAAGAAGCCCCTTAAAAAGGCCGTGGGCGGTATATGGAGTTATTTGTGTTACCGTATTTGTGATCAGTTTATTAGTCATAGGATTAAAAGCGCCGTGGTCGCCTCATTTTAATACAAAGCCGGTGCCGTTAAGCGCCATTAAATCTAAGAATCCAGACTCAACAATTATACAGGGTGTGCATTTGTTTTACTCAAAAGGTTGCAACTATTGCCATAATATTAATAGCTATGGTGGTATAGACGGACCGGACCTTACCACTATCGGAAGACGATTGTCTATCCGGGAGTTAAAAGTAAGAATTGTAAACGGGGGGAAAAATATGCCGGCTTATGGCGGAATTCTAACGAAAGAAGAGATGAATAATCTGGTGGCTTTTTTAAAATCGCAGAACTAACTTATGGAAATTCCACCAGTAATCTAAACCACTGCAAATTGTGAAGATGACTTAAAAAAAAGAATTTTTTTTTAAAAGTGCAAAACATAGTTTTATTACCGCCAAGGCTGTATTCCAGAATTTTTATTTTATAATTATCCTGTCAGGCAGAGGTGACCTCTTTTAAAAAGGCGTAACCTCTTTGCCATCACGATCAGACGGTTTCATTTTATCCGGCATTTCATTTGATATATCCTAAAAAAAATTTTATGCAAGTTGGAACAATGATTCAATATTTTCATTGGTATTTACCCAATGATGGTAATTTATGGAAACAAATAAAGGAAGATGCACCACATCTTAAAGACCTGGGCTTTTCTACCATATGGTTCCCACCGGCTTTTAAAGGAGCAAATGGAGGATACGGGGTAGGTTACGGAGTTTATGATTTGTATGATCTTGGAGAATTTGATCAGAAAGGATCGGTACGAACAAAATACGGCACACGCCAGGAATACATAGATGCCATTGAGGCGGTTCATGCAGTAGGAATGCGTGCAATGGTGGATATTGTTCTTAATCATAAAGCGGGTGGGGATGAAAAAGAAAGAATAAAAGTGGTAAAAGTAGATCCCGATAACCGTGATAAAGTCATTTCCGCCCCTTTTGAGATTGAGGCCTATACTAAATTCACTTTCCCCGGAAGACAGAAAAAGTATTCAGACTTTGAATGGAACTATATGTGTTTTACCGGCGTGGATTATGCTGCAGACATTAATGAAACCGGTATATACAGAATTCTGAACAGCTATGGGGATTCCTGGGAAAAAATGATCGGTGATGAGAAAGGGAATTACGATTACCTTATGTTCAACGATATAGATTTTAGAAATCCGGCTGTGCTGGAAGAATTGCAACGTTGGGGAAGATGGTATTGGGATCAGGTGCATTTCGATGCGGTACGCCTGGATGCGGTAAAACATATCACGCCTTCATTCTATCTCGATTGGCTGCATAAACTAAGAGAAAGCACAAAAAATGAAATTTTTGCAGTGGGAGAATATTGGGCGCCGGGCCAGTTACACGTGCTCCTGGAATATATTAAAGAGACGAACAATGAAATGAGTCTTTTTGACTCTTCGCTGCATAGGAATTTACACATTGCTTCGAAAGAAGGAATTAGTTATGATCTGCGAAGGATCCTGGATGAAACATTGGTAAAGGCATTTCCTGAGAAAGCGGTAACAGTGGTCGCCAATCATGATACACAACCCTTACAGGCGCTGGAAGCGCCGGTAGAAGCATGGTTCAAGCCTATCGCCTATGCTCTGATCCTGCTTAGGGATCAAGGTTACCCATGCGTCTTTTATCCTGATCTTTATGGCGCTCATTACAAAGACAAGGGTAAGGATGGCAACGAATACGAGATATGGTTAGCTAAAGTTGAGGAATTAGAAAACTTATTACGGGCGCGTAGCAACTATGCTTACGGGATGCAAAGAGATTATTTTGATCATGCCAATTGCATCGGATGGACGAGAGAAGGCGATAATGACCATAGCGGTTGTGCCGTAGTATTATCAAACGGTGATAGTGGAAATAAAAATATGGAAGTAGGAAGGCGTTATGCTGGAAAAAGGTTTATTGACATGTTGGGAAAAAACCAGGATGAAGTGGAGATCAATAATGATGGATGGGGCAATTTTTCTGCCCCTGCAGGATCTGTTTCTGTATGGATAGAAAAAGATTAAAAGATAAGCTCCTGCGAAAAGCTGGTAGAGAACGCAACTACTTTATACGTAGCGCTCGGGCTGTTATAGCAAGTTTAATCTGATAATAGGGTTATCAACGACCTGTTTTTTGGTTATTCAGCGAGTTTGCGACTGAATTAGTTTCAGCCAGATCATGGCAAAAATTAATAGAGATTCGCTTATGGATTTCATAAATCAGGGAGTTAATTTACTTATGTTTCAAAGAATAGTGGAGACGATTGAAGTAAATATAAATTCTGAAATGATAGCGTTAATAACCAAAATGAGAAATACTACTACGCGTAATTTATCATTATTGTTACTAAAACACTATTGTTATGGCAAAGTATTCAATAGCATCTCAAAATAAGTAAAAAAGGCAATACATGAAATGCATGAAGACAAATTAAAAAATGGTAAGAGTGGGAAAAAAGTTACCAATCCCAAACAAGCGGTGGCTATTTGATTATCAGAAGCGAGAGAAGAAGGCGATAAAATTCCAACGAAGAAATCTAAATGAACATACAGCAGACAACATTGCCGATAGGCTGAAATGATAAAGGGTCACTGGATTCAATGAAATACGAAAGTAACGTCGTTGTTTTTTTTTATTTCCAACATG
>JBDTIC010000101.1:0-7522 GCA_039936595.1 Ginsengibacter sp.
GACTCAAAACCATCAAACAAATCATTCATGTATTTCCATCCTTCAAGTGAAGAAATCCGGACGAGATTAAAGCCTATTAAAGTCGGCGCTACTTCAGGCAAATCATTAGACGACGGCAAAACCTGGCTCAATGGAGAATTGCTGGGACCAGGCAATAACATCAATGGAGAGTACACTATTCGTCTGAGTCTGGAGCGTTTCAAACCTGAGGGTATTTTAGACTCCCCGCCAATTGATCTATGGTCAGACCCGGAAGCTTTTCCTACCATTAAACCCGTTTGTAGGGTAGGACAAATTCAATTGGATGTTACTGCATGGCTTCCTGAAGGTACTGACGTCATTTGGCAGATGCGAATGGCAAATACAAAGGATATGCTGGATGAGACATGGGGAACATGGCAGACACTTGGGAATGGATCTGCTAAATCGTTTAAACCTGGAGCGAAAGATTTACGCTATCTTCAGTGGCGAGCTATACTAAAGACAAAAAATTCGCTTTATTCCCCAATTGTTAAAAATGTCTCGATTCTACGCCGATTGAGTTACGATACAATACCTGCAGAAACATATTACGTTGTCAACTCTGTTAATACAATACATCATTATTCTTCCTTTCGCAATACGTATGAGAATGCAATGAATCCGGAATTGAAATTGCTTCGAAAGAGACTGAATATAGATTCACTGCTTAGGGATACACATGGAGACTTTGAGAAAATTAACCGCTTACGTTATTTAGTTTCCAGTCTTTGGTTTCATGCCGATCCGTTTCCTGATTATCCAATATGGAATGCAAACAAAATTCTTGATCGTAAGGAACGCCTGGGTGCCGGTGGAATGTGTATCCAGTTTACAATTGTGTTTACGCAGGCTCTACAGTCAATTGGGTATAATGCACGCCACGTAAATATCTTTTCACATGAGCCAACTGAGGTTTATATAGATGAGATCGGGTCTTGGGCGATTGTAGACCCTGAGAGTCTTTTCGACTCGTACGAATTCAATACCAAAACCGGTGTGCCTCTTAGTGTCCTTGATCAACATAAATTCTTTCTTAAGGAATTAGGTTTTTCTGCATCTAATCCCATCGACTGGACGAATCCCGAGCCGTGGGCAGGGAATTCGAAAAAAGTAGAGCGCACTCCCCAACCTATTAATTTTTCTACTTTTACCGGCTTTGTGAATAATCCAAATGATCCGCCACCGCAACATAAACTTGCGGGATTTATTCGGTTTATTCCACGCTCGGACTTTCTGTCTCGCGCCACCCCTCGCCCACTAACGCAGGGAGGTATCAATTGGCCCTGGAATGGGTATATAAACTGGTACGATCCGGCAACACCCCGCAGATTAGAATACGCACTTCAAACTGATCGGCTAGCGGATTTATACCCAACTCTGAATAGGGTTGAGTTTACCGCAACTTACGGGAGTACTAAAGGTCAAATAGACATCCAAATGATTACGGCTACACCTAATTTTGAAACCTTTGAGATTAATATCGATGGCACGGGTTGGAGGCCTGTGTCCGATAAATTTACATGGCGATTAAGGCCGGCAGCCCTAAATAGACTTAAAATGCGGACAAGCAATACAGCGGGTGTGACTGGAAAACCCTCGAGCCTGGAGCTTTTCTGGCACTATCGTGCCCCTTATAAACCAAGGTAATACAATGAATTACTCTATTATTGAACTTCAATATTTCTTACTTTTTTAATAAAAGTATTTTAATAGTAAATCACCAATTTTGAGACTATTGTCAAAATAGTAATAAATAAAATGAAACAGCATGAATGAAAAAATAAAAATATTTAATGGACAAATTCTTACACCCTTCCGGGTTAATAGACAAAAAAAATAGTGCTTATGATTCCGTTTGTTGTCTTCTTTATCTTCATTCGCACAAAATCATGCTTTTGAAGTCAAGGCTGGCAAGGTGGTTGCCGGTATTAGTGACGAAGGAATTGTATTATAATAGAATTAAGCGCATAGGCCATAATGAATGTACAGGAACTGGAATTGATTAAAATAATTATTATTTTCTTTAGCCAAAAATATTAGTCATGTCTTAAGAGATGAATTCAATAGAATTTGGTAAAAGGTTTCAAACTAGCGCCTACAGCTTGCAATATCTGATGGATATTAAATAGGGCGATGGATTTAAATCCAGCAAGTGTGGCTCATTAAGACATTGGAAAGGAAAGCAACGGACGAATGTACGTTGCCAGAATTGCTGATATGAACAATCGGGTATAGCCGGAACTTTGTTTCACGAGATTAAACTCCCATTACTGTAACTGTATCGGAAATTGAAGCTAAATTAAGCGAGACAGCCCATTCAAACGGATTTTCGTTTCTGAAAGAGTGATTACCCATAGGCACGTTTTTGTTTGTATACTTTCTTACATGATTATAAAATTAGTTGGGTTGAGTGTAAATAATTAGGAATCACACAGGCGGCTATTATTGATAACCTTAAGAAGTTTTTCCTGATAGGGTTATGAACTGATTCAATATAATATCACAGATAAGGACGTATCGCCCGAAACAGTAAACAACTCGAGAAGATGGGGAGTAAGAGTGATTATTGCCAGATAAATATCGGATAGATAGAATTTGATCGGAACTCTCATGTTTACGTGGACTTTCGACTTAATTAAAGGCACTAAATGTATCGCCAATTCATGATATGCTGCAAACCTGAAAAGAAATCTCGCTAAAGACGAGAAATGAAATCATCCCTCACCTAAAAATAATTAATTAATCAATCAATAATTGTATTAATATAATGTATACCTTGCTGTTGCCTTACTACAACAACGCCAGCAAAAGATATAATCAAAAAAGTAGACAAACTGGAAAAAAGATGTTGATATAAATGAAGTAGTAACCAGGATGAATGGCTTGCTCCAGGCTGATGATGCTGATATAAAAACATAATAAGGCAATTTCTCCGGTGGAATTATATAATAAGTAAGAGCGGCTAAGTGCCGTGCGCAGTTTTTTTGACAAAATAATCAAATGTGTTCAATTGAATGAAGATTCAAAAATTCTGAAATTGAGCGATGTGAAATTTTCCTTAGAAGATAAAAAATTACCGTTCAACAAACTTATTATAAACCAAAAAATAACCAGCAATGTTCTCTGCATTGCTGTTCCAATGTCAAAAAATCGTTCTCTCCACACAATTTATCACCTAAAAATCAAAACCATGATTTTAACTGTAGGCCGCCAAAATAATAGTGGCCCTTTTTCATTCCAAACCAAAGCATGGATGGTTATGAAACTAACAATTGCTTCCTTGTTGTTTTTTACATTTCAGGTAAGTGCAAATGGTAATGCACAGCAGATCACTATCGTAAAGAAAAATGCTTCTTTAACTGAAGTTTTTAAAGCTATTGAGCAACAAACCGGCTGCTTGTTCTTTTATGATAAGGCTGCCATTCGAAATGCTGATCCTATTGATATTGCTGTTAAAAATGCTACTCTGGAGGAGGCTTTATCAGTATGCCTGAAGGATCGAAGACTTACCTATTCTATTGTAAGGAATACGGTTGTGATCAGATCCGAGAGAAAAGCATCCTATTTTCAAAGTCAGGCTGCTTTAACGGCGATGGTTGCACCAGAACCGCCACCAGTTGAACTTAGGGGGAGGGTGGTTAATAGAGAAGGAGTTCCTTTACAGGGAGCTTCAGTATTAGTCGCGGGCACTAAAAATGGCACTACGACCAATAATGATGGCCGGTTTACATTAACTGTTTCCAATGGTGAAAATATTGTTCTGGAAATATCCAGTGTGGGGTATCAAACAAAGCGGCTGAATGTAGGGAAACAAACTGAGGTGAATGTTACGCTGGAACTGGAAGTTTCGGGATTGAGTGATGTAGTAGTTACGGCATTAGGAATTAAACGGGAAGCGAAGTCACTTACCTACAGTACCCAATCTGTAAATCCTAAAAGCTTATCAGAGGCTCGGGAGTTGAATGTTTTAACTTCTTTGGAAGGTAAAGTGGCAGGGTTGTCAGTAACATCTTCCAGTGGTGGTCTTGGTACCGGTGTTAGGGTTATTCTTCGGGGAAATCGCTCTATTGATGGAGATAGCCAACCACTTTATGTTATTGATGGCGTAATCGGTGCAGACCCTACAACTATAAGTCCTGACAATATCGCTTCTATAGATGTTTTAAAAGGTGCTAATGCATCAGCACTCTATGGAAGTCTTGCACAAAACGGCGTAATCATAATGGAAACCAAAAAGGGTGTATCAGGAAGCCATATTAGCTTAAGCCAAACTTTTATGGAACAGGATCCTTATGGATTATTGCCATTTCAAAATGTATATGGCCAGGGTTATGGTGGTGTATATAGTAAAAGTGCTGATGCCTCCTGGGGACCAAAAATGACTGGTCAAATGGTGGACACCTGGTCTCTGGATCCTGCGGATGCCGGCAAACAATACGCTTTTCTTCCTCAACCGAATAACAGAATGGATGCATTTCAAAAAGGTTATAATAGTGCTACCAATTTAACTGCAAGTATGGGGTCGGAAAATTTACAGGCCTTTTTCTCTTATACATATACAGATGGGAAAGGGATTGTAGCTAATAACGATCTGAAAAGACATAATATATCAACGAGAATTACCAGTAAATTAACCAGCAAGCTTTCATTAGATAGCAAAATAGAATTTATGCAACAGGAAATAGACAATAGAACAGATGGTTACCCAAATCCTATAGAACAGATATACAACATGCCGGCAAATATCCGTACACAGGATTTGACGCATTATTCGTTTCAAAATACAAATGGAAATACGATTCAGAATTACTGGAACTCTTCTACAGTAAATGGCCAAAATGCATATTGGGTTCAGAATAAGATTAAGACTATCGCCGCTCAAAACAACACCATTGTTATGACATCCCTTACCTATAGTTTTTCTGATGCACTTAAGTTAATGGTACGTGCTTCTTATGATGGCTATGGAAACAACGGGAACGTGAAAAATTATAGTGGCACCTATCCAGGAGGTTTTGGACTCTATTCGGAATCGAAAGGACAAGGCTTCTCTCTTAATAGCGATTTTCTACTTTCATATAAAAATGACATAACAAAAGACTTGAATGTAAGAGTAAGTGCTGGAGGAACCACTTTAAAATTTAGGAATAGCTCAATCGACGCTGGTACCGGCGCTGCTTTACTTGTGCCTAATTTATTTTCTATTTCCAATACCAACGCACCTACTGCATCTTATAGTCCGGGAAGTAGTACTAACAAAAATTCCTTATATGCCTTTACCACCGTTAGTTTTAAGAATGCCTTATTTTTAGACCTTACAGGGAGAAATGATTGGAGTTCCACCCTCCCTGCAGCAAGCAGATCATACTTCTATCCATCAGTTGGATTGAGTGCCGTACTTACTGATTTAATTCCTACATTACCAAAAGCGGTTACGTTTTTAAAATTGAGGATGTCTTATGCTGATGTAGGAAATGACACCAGGCCATATTTGCTCCAACGTGCTGTAATTCTGGGGCCAGGCGGAAATAATGGTTTTCTTCAGTTAGATGGTCTGCTACCCAATAATACCCTTCTTCCTGAAAAGACAAGTTCTTCAGAATTAGGGTTGGAATTTCGTTTGTTTGATGACAGAGTGGGCCTGAATATAACTGGTTATCAAACTGACACAAGAAATCAATTATTTCAGCTCAGCTTACCTGTGGGATCAGGAGCCACCAGTTATTTTACAAATGGTGGGAATGTTCGTAACAAAGGTGTAGAGGTTGTTCTAAGCTTAACACCTGTTAAAACAAGAAACTTCAATTGGGACATCAATATGAATTTTGCCTTGAACAGAAATAAGGTTGTGAAAATTTCAGATGTAAGCCCCAAAATAATTTCAGGTGATTCATATTTTAAAGATTTTGTAATTGCGCAAGGGCAGCCATATGGCCAAATGTATGGTAAGGGATGGCAAAGAGATCCAAAAGGAAGAGTGCTTATTGGGAGTGATGGACTTCCTTTAATAACTCCTGGACGATCAGTGTTGCTTTCCAATTTTAATCCTGACTGGATGGGAGGAATGCAGAATTCATTTCAATATAAAAATTTCAATTTAAGTTTCTTGATAGATACAAGACAAGGTGGTACTATGGTATCACAATCTAATGCTATAGTAGATGGATTGGGCCTTTCTCAAAGAACACTCGCGGGTAGGTCAGGAGACTTTATTTTCGGAAAAAATGTATTCGGAAATGAAACAGCTGTTTTGGCAGATGGCACGCCTAATAACATTCCAATAACGGCAGAAAAATTTTGGACGGCTGTTGGAGGAAGGAATGCGCCGATAGCGGAACCTTTTGTTATAAGTGCAACCAATACCCGCTTACGTGAGTTAACACTTGGTTACTCATTCCCCAAGTCATTACTAAATAAAGCACATTTTTTGGCTGATGCGAGAATTTCAATAGTTGGAAGAAATCTATTCTTTATCTCCAGGGCATCGCCTTATGTGGATCCGGATCTCATGTTAAGTACGGATAAAACTACTGAGGGACAACAGTACTTTAATCCACCTTCTTCTCGATATTATGGCTTTAACCTTAAGATAGGGTTTAAGTAAAACATAATCATATTATTCATATTAAAAAAACGATTGTATGAAAATAAATAAAATAACATATAATAAAGCGGGTGGAATCAAACTAATAATTCCCATTTTATTCCTTTTCTCGTTAGTTGCATGTACTAAAAATTTCACTGAAATTAATACACCTACCAATACTATTGGTGCGGGTAGCATAGATGCCTCATTGTTAGGACAGGCATTTGCTCAGGCTCAGTACAGAGGTTTGTTTGGTGGTACGACTGAATTTCAGGTTATCCACAACCTTTATTGTGATTTTTTTTCACAGTATTTTGCCACTACCCATCCCAATTTTCCTTCTGACCAGTTTCAGGAAGTGAGCACCTGGACCGGATTCTATGGATGGGATGTTCAGTATGGAGTTGCGGCTCCCCAGGTTAAGTTTGTGGTGGATTTTACTGCAAGTCATTCAATGCCCCTGGCAAATGCAATGGCCAGAGTGTGGAAAGTTTACTTTTTTGACAGGCTTACTGATCTATGGGGACCCATCATTTATTCACAGTTCGGGAATAATGAAAGATCCGTGGCCTATGATTCACAAAAAGATATTTATCATGATTTCTTCAAACAATTGGATACTGCAGTGGCCGTTTTAAAAGCAAATCCCGGAGGTAATGCTTTTGGAAATAACGATCAGATATATAGCGGCAATGCAGACAAGTGGCTTATTTATGCTAATTCACTACGACTAAGATTGGCTATGCGTTTGTCTTATGTTGAGCCAGCGCTTGCTCAACAAGAAGCGGAAAAGGCAGTGGCTGCAGGAGTCATGACAGTAAATGGCGATAATGCAAGTGTATTGACCACTCCAATAAATTCATTAAATTTTTATGCGCGGATTACCTACATAAATGAATTCCGCATGTCTGTCAC
>JBDTIC010000102.1:0-4660 GCA_039936595.1 Ginsengibacter sp.
AAAAGCCAATTCAATATTCCTTCCTTGATTTTTCCAGCTTGGAGCTCCGCAAGTTCTATTGTGAGAGAGAACTCGAATTGAACAAGAGGCTTGCGGCCAATGTATATATTGCTGTGGTGCCTGTACGGGAGAGTCAACATAATATTTCGATCGGAAGAAACGAAGGAACCGTAATTGACTATGCAGTGAAAATGTACAAACTCAAGGTGGAAAGAAGAATGGATAAATTACTGGGTAAAAATGAGGTAAGTAATGTTGATATAAAGAAACTTGCGGAAAGAATAGCCACGTTCCATAAAACAGCCACCGCCATATATCACAAAGACTTATCGGCCATACGTGAAGAATTCAATGATTTAGAATCGGAAAAAGAATACCTATCCAAACAAGTTAATGACACATTGGGAAAGGTTATAGATGATACAATCAAATTTTCTGATCAGTTTTTAAATAAGAATAAGAAGTTACTTACAGTCAGATTGAATAATGGTTTTTACAGGGATTGCCATGGCGATTTACATTCAAGAAATATTTTTCTTCTGCCCGAACCTGTGCCATTTGATTGTATTGAATTCAATGACGATTTCAGGCAGATCGACGTGATAAATGAAGTAGCATTTCTCTGTATGGATTTGGATGCTTTTGATCGAAAGGATTTGTCTGAATTGTTTCTTACCTATTATAATCAATTTTTCCCTGCGATGAAAACGGCAGAAGAACGTAATCTTTTCATCTACTACAAAAGCTACCGCGCCAATATACGGGCAAAAGTAAACAGCCTTCGCGCCAGGAGTGCAACAACCAATGATGAAAAATCAAAAGCCCTGAATGCCGCTGAAAAATATCTGTCTTTGATGAAAGGTTATATCAGTGAACTTCAAATAGCTTAATCTATACCCTAAACAAATATCAATCGATATTTTTTGGCAACGTGATATCAAATCTAAAAATATAAGAAATTTTTTACGGTCGGTAACTGAAGTAATGCTCATTTTAAATTAATCTCCTGCTTGTGCTTTTTGCTTTTTATGATTACTCTCATATTTTTTTCTGATGCCCGCTAGTTTTTGACATGTTTTCCCAAACGAATTTTGCTTCGCATTTTTAAATTATATATGCTCATGAAAGTTTTATTGAACCATCAAAAATTGACCGCTACGCTACTATTTTTTTTCTTAATCATTATTAGTCCTTCTCTTTTCGCTCAAAATGAAAATGAAGAATTGAGAATGAACATCCAGCTACGACCCAGGGCCGAATTTCGAAATGGTCTTTTTACACCGATTTTAGAGGGGCAACAACCTGCCGCTTTCGTGGCACAGCGCAGTCGCATTGGTTTCAATTATTCACGAAACGAAAAACTTAAAATCGGATTAAGCACACAGGCAGTGACTACCTGGGGAAATGACCCACAGGTGCAAACTACAGCAAATGAAGTTTCTCTCTATGAAGCGTGGGCGCAACTATATTTCAACCCGGCATGGAGCCTGAAAGCAGGGAGGCAGGTTCTTTCATACGACGATGAAAGAATACTTGGCGCACTAGACTGGAACAACGCCGGACGTAAGCACGACGCGGCTTTACTTGGATTTGGGAAAAATAAATTTAAAGCAGATCTCGGCGCAGCATTTAACCAGAACTCAGAAAAAGTGACCAATACGTTTTTTAATAGCTCATCAAGTCAGCCATATAAGGCTATGGAATTTCTCTGGATGAAATATAAATTTAGTGATGCACTAGCTGTTTCTGCCCTTGCTTTAAATCTTGACATGCAAAATAGAGCCGATTCGTCAATGTCGCACCTGCAAACTTTGGGTGGAAATATCTATTATAAGAAAGATAAGCTGAATGTAAGTGGTACTTATTATTACCAAACAGGGAGAAATCCGTTAAAAAATTCCCCTGCAGTAAAAACAAACGCATGGATGGCAGCAGTAAAAGCAGATTATGGTTTTAATAAAAATATCAGTCTCGGCATCGGTAGTGATTATCTGAGTGGTCGTGATATGAATGCTACTTCTTCGAATGTTTCTTATTTTAATCCCCTTTATGGAACTCATCATAAGTTTTACGGAGCCATGGATTATTTCTATGTTTCAAGCGCTCACAATAATGTGGGACTTTGGGATTCTTATGTAAATCTCAATATAAATGCTGCGGAAAAATTCAGCTGGCAAATAGCTTTGCATCATTTTGAATCTGCGGCAAGAGTAACCAATTATTCCGGATCTAAAGCTGCTTCTGCACTGGGTAATGAAGCAGACATCTCTTTTGGGTACAAAGTGATGAAGGACGTAAAATTTATCGGAGGATATTCACAAATGTTCACCGATCCCTCTATTAAATATGTGAAGAATATTTTGCCAAATCAAAGCATGAAATCTATCCAAAACTGGGTTTGGCTGTCTGTTAATATTAATCCCGACATTCTGATTTACAAATCAAAATAAATTGTGTTAAAGTACGGTTTTAATGGCTATTATGACCTACGGATGAGATACTAATTCGTAGAATAGTACCATTTATATGAGAAAAAGTATCAACAAGAAAAGTCTTGACACCATATCTTTAATTGCCGTTTAAGGTAAAGACTATTGGGTAATTAAAAAGACCAAATGAAGATAAAGGATGTCACTACTATTCTGTTAACAGGGCCTTGTACATCAGACCCTTATCTTTCCGAAGCCCGTAAGCTAAGAAGTGCAGCTTTTATACGTATAGAAACAGATAGTGGTTTTACAGGAATAGGTGAAACATATGGCGGCTATTTTATTCCGGAAGCAGTACCTGCAATAGTGGAGTTTTTTAAGCCTGTCCTAATCGGACATAAACCAGACAATATCGCTGAACTATGGAAACGCATGTACCATTGCGGAAACTTCTGGTGCCGGGTAGGATTGGGCGCTGTTGTATTGTCTGGCATAGAGGCAGCTTTGTGGGATCTAAAAGGAAAATTACTAGGATTGCCCGTGTATCAGTTACTAATGCAGACGTATCAAAAAGATTTCCCTCAAACATCAATCAAAAGGCATGATAAAATCCCCTGTTATGCGACCGGTGGCCCCAGCAACTATCCGATTGACAAGCTGGCTGGCAAAATAGAATACTATTGTTCTCTTGGTTTCAAAGGGGTAAAAATTGGAGCGGGCGCTTATTTCAAAGACAAGGGTTCTGAAATATCAAATGAGCCAAATGTTGCTGCGGATTTTGAGGCAGAAAAATTACGATTCCTACGCGAGCGTTTTGGAAATGATCTTTATATCATGCTGGATGCGCACATGGGTAATCATCACAAAATTACATGGGGGCTGAATACTGCTTTGGCTGTGGCAAGAGCTGTTGAGCCTTTTAATCTAGTCTTCCTTGAAGAACCACTTCATTATACAAGGCCCGATTTATATACTGAACTTTGCAAATCTACCACTACACCTATCGCAGGAGGAGAATGTTTAACATCCGCAAGTGAATGGCAAACTTTTATTGACAAGGATTGTTTCAATATAGGACAACCTGATGCAGCATTTGTCTCAGGCTTAGGCCCATTCATGGACGTTGCAGCCCGGTTAGCGTATCGTGGACACAATATGGCTCCACACGCCTGGGGTGCAGGCGCTGCACAAATGCAGAATATTCACTGCGGATTTGCATGTCCAAACACAGTGATGCTTGAGGTGGCACCTGCTTACGGCCCTCTGCATAGTGAATTAATCGGCGACGGCCTGCAAATGAAAGATGGGTGTGTATTACCTCCTGAAAAACCGGGATTGGGAATTGAACTCACCGAAGCAACCATCAGGCGTTTTCCATTCATCGCAGGTAGCGGTGAATTTAATAGTGTTCCTGGTAAAATTTTATCCACGTAGAAAGATAAATGATGAATATATTAATTGACATGCCGTTGTTTAATCCCTTCTTCGATTCGTTACAAAATATGGAAGAGGTGAACGTGAAAGTGATAGAGCCCTCTGATAAATCAAGACACTTGCCTGAAGAGTTGATAGAAGATATCGATATTCTTTTTTGTACGACTCCTCCTTTGAATCACGAAAAGATGAGACGGTTAAAAATGATCCAGATCAGCTCATCAGGATACACACAACTCATTGGTCAAAAATTGGAAGAACGAAATATAGAAGTTTGTAATGCGCTGGGTGTATTTGATGTGCCTATTGCAGAATGGAACATAGCAATGATGATTAGCGTTGCCCGCAATTTGCGAGGCATGTTGCATAACCAGGATCAACAAATATGGGACAGGTCAGCACAATTTCAAAATGAAATAAGAGGTGGAATTGTTGGAATCTGGGGCTATGGTGGGATAGGGAGAGAAACAGCAAGAGTGGCAAAAGCGCTTGGGATGAAAATTCATGTGCTTACGCGTTCCGGTGTGTATTCAAGAGAGAATATTTATTGTGTGCCGGGAACCGGTGATGAAAGTGGCATCCTGCCCGATCGTGTCTTTTTAATGGAAGAAAAAGAACTTTTTCTAAAAGAGTTGGATTTTCTCATAATGGCGATACCACAAACTCCGGGAACTGTGGGCATTGTCAGTGAAGAAGAATTGAAGTTGCTAAAGCCCACTTCCTTTATTTTAAACCCGGCTCGCGGACCACTGATACAGGAACAGGCTTTGCTTCGTGCCCTTAATGAAAAATGGATT
>JBDTIC010000103.1:0-4585 GCA_039936595.1 Ginsengibacter sp.
AAAAAGCGGTGGATTCTCCTCTGGGACTTCTTTCTCAAATTCGTCCATTCCATCGGGAAACATCACAGTCAGTTTAGGTTCTACCATAGAGTTATATTCTCTCACAGACCAGGGTTTAAATAAAAGAGAGGATTTTGCTAATCTCATCTTTTCAGGAGGCGGCAGAAAGACTCCCGGCAATCGATTTAACCCTAATGGAACGATCACTATAAAAGACAATGCCATCTTCGATTGTACCGGCCACAACATTGGAGATGCATCTACCAATTTAACTATGACAGATGATAGCCGCCTGATTGTTGAAACAACATCTACGCAGCCTTCTATGGAAGGAACATATAATTTAACCTGCGGCACCATTGAGTTTACCAATAATAGTGCAACTATTCAAAGCATCAGAACCATCACCGGAAACTATAACAACATTGAAGTATCGGGAAAAAATGTAAACAATTCAAATGGCAATATTAACCTCAATCCCGGAGGCTCATTTACAATAAATCCTAAAGGCACCTTCACTATCAATGATGATGCGATTACCGGCTCTAAAGGTGTACAAACGCTAACTATAAGATCAGGTGGTACCTTTAATTGCGGAAGTTCATTTGGATTCTATGGTGCGTTGGTAGGTTTAAATTCTCCATCAGTAAAGGACGATATAGAATATATAATACTTGAGCCGGGTAGCGCCATTAATTATTCGAGGTCTAAGCCACCACTCACTGATGGTGATCAAATGATTACTCTTATCGGGCAGGATGGTACTATACCGTATCAAAATCTTATCCTCTCAGGTAATGGTAATAAAACTGCACCGGCGGGAACACTGGGGATAAAAGGAGATTTAACTAAAAAAGGATCTGCTGTTTTTGTGCATAATGCCGGGACCGTATTGCTGGATGGAAGCAATGAACAAACCTATTCTTCCACCATTCCTCCAATGGTATTTAATAACCTTACTAAGGATAATGCTTTTGGTTTAAATATTAATGATCGTTTATCAGTTTATAGAGAACTCTTGTTGGGAGACAATTCTAAAATAAATATCAATGCCGATATTACACTACTAAGCGACAACAATAACACAGCTAACGTAGCTCCCATAACAGAGGGTTCTGTAATTAATTATTATGAAGGCCGCTTTATTGTAGAACGCTACATTCCCAACCATTCCAAAGCCTGGCAATTTCTCTCAGCAACTACAAAAGGCAGCACCATCAAAGACTCATGGATGGAAGGCAATATAGCCGATGACAACGCGAATCCAGGATTCGGTACGTTGATCAGCAGTAATAGAGCAACATGGGATGATGATGGATTTGATTTATTTTCACCGGGAGGGCCTTCCATGAAAACATTTGACCCTGTCTCAAATAGCTGGGAAGGCATAACGTCTACCTCAAACAAAATAGACAATCAAAGTGGTTATATGCTTTTTATAAGAGGAGACCGAAGTACACATTTTGGCGATCCGGTTACAGCAACTACCATGCGCACACGAGGGAAATTGTATGCACCCGGCAGCGAAGCCCCAAACCCTGTAAATGTTCAGGCAAATAGTTTTCATAGTGTCTCAAACCCTTATGCTTCGGCAATTGATTTCAACAGGATTTTATCATTATCGCCCGGAATAAGTAACGCTTACTATGTCTGGGACCCGCAACTTACTACCTATCCATCGGCTTATGGATTAGGCGCTTATCGTACCATCTCAGGAAATGTTTCAGTGCCATCAAGTGATAATTATACAGATGGAAATATTCCACCCATACAGAGTGGCCAGGCTTTTTTAGTGAGAAATCAAACTGCCGACGAACACACCTTAAAATTTGATGAAAGTGTCAAGGTCAACGGAAGCAGGAATATATTCAGGGAGGGAGATATCGAAGAACCAAAAGCGAAATTGCGCCTTAACTTATTTGCCATTCATGAAGATCAGCCGGTATTGGTTGACGGAGTGCTTACGCTTTTTCATGACTCTTATTCTAACAAAACAGATGATTTTGATGCAATGAAATTGCATAACAGTAATGAAAATGTCGGAATTTGGGTCAATGCTAAAGTATTAGCTATAGAACGGCGCGCCATTGCCCGTGAGTATGATACTTTGTTTTACCATTTAGAAAAATTGAAACCCCGGACTTATCAATTGGAATTAATAGGCCATCACCTCGACCATAATGGAATGGCAGCTTTCCTTGAAGATCATTACCTGAACACAAGTACATTTATACAGTCCACAGGTGCTACCGATATTACCTTTAGCGTAAACGCCGATCCTACCTCAAGCTCAAAAAACAGATTTAGCGTTATCTTCAGACCTGCAGATAATCCAGTTCCTTTGTTTTTTTTGTCGGTGAATGCCTGGAAATATAATAATGACATCATCGTAGAGTGGAAAGTAGAAAATGAAGACGACATACTACAATATGAGGCCGAGCGGTCAACAAATGGGTTACACTTCAATACCATAGCTATGCTTCCCGTACAGAATAGTTCACAGATGATCTATAATTGCACCGATCTCAATCCTGCAGATGGACCTAATTATTATCGTATCAAAAGCGTAGCTAAAGGCGGCAAGATCGTTTACAGTAAAGTGGTAAAGACGTATAACAAAAATTTAAACCCGGTTATAAGCATTTATCCTAATCCGGTGGAACATGATATGATCCGGCTTTATTTTTCAAAAATGGCAAAAGGCAATTACAGCATGAAGTTATACAATTCAACAGGGCAGAGGATATTATCTGATGAGATGAACTGTAAGGGCGAAAACGACCATCATTTTATACCACTCAATAAGAACACTCCTCCAGGAGTTTATCATTTGGAAATCACAAAACCCAACGGCTTCAAAACAATTTTGAATTTGATAAAGTGAGGCTAAGACAGGATATAATGTAGATAAATCACAATTCAATTTTAATGACAGCCAGGATCAGTACTTATCATTATATTTTTTTTAAATTAGTTTTGCTACACAGGGCTTAGTATGCTGTCCAACGGTGCTAAAATAAAATAGGATCTTTTTTTTGGGCTACCGAGACATCTTCCGTCGGAGCTAAAATAAAAATTTACACTTGCAAATTCTCCTGTAAAATATTTCATTCAGTAGCTCTGCGAAAATTTGTGCGAAACACAATATTTCCTGTGATGGCCGCCAGGTAAATCTCTGAAATAAAATTATGTTTATCTAAACAAAAACAGAGGCAAATCAATACAATGAAATATCAGCCAATAAATATTAATCAGTCACCATCATGGTGAGAAAGTATCCTAACTTAGCTGCTTTTAATGATTGTAATAGTAGTAGTAAGATTCAATTAACCCTTCATTCCCCTAAAAAAATTATCATTATGAAATTAGAAGTAATAGGTTTTAATATCGAAAGCTGCATTGATGCACAGGAAGGCGGCGCCAACCGTATAGAGTTATGCAGTAGCCCTGGCGAAGGCGGCACTACACCTTCGTATGCTTTTATCAAATCAGCCCGGGAAAAATTGCACATACCATTATATGTAATGATCCGTCCCCGTGGTGGTGATTTTTTATACAGTGATGACGAGTTTGAAACCATGAAGCAGGATATTCTTGTGTGCAAACAATTGCTTTGCGATGGAATAGTCACAGGCATTTTAACTACCGAAGGAAAGGTAGACATAAAAAGAAACCGGGAACTGATTGAGCTCGCATACCCTTTGCAGGTTACCTTTCACAGGGCTTTCGATAGAGTGTCCAATCCTGTGGAATCTCTCGAAAAAGTGATTGAATTGGGGTTCGAAAGAATTCTTACTTCAGGATTAAGGCCACGGGGAGTGGAGGGAATAGAAATGCTTTCGCAATTAGTGAAACAAGCCGATGGCCGAATTATCATCATGCCTGGTTCAGGAGTTAATTCAGAGAATGTAATTTCCATCATAGAGGGAAGTGGGGTAAAAGAAGTTCATACTTCGGCAGGAATACAATTGCAAAGCAAAATGGAATTTCAAAATCCCGCTATGAATGAATCGTTGGATCATTTGACAGTTGACAAAGAAGAAGTAAAAAAAATAATAAAGTTGTTGAACGATTATCAATTAAAAGATATTAAACAGCTTAAGGATATAACTACTTAACCATTGGCCAGCTGCTCTTGTTGGTGTATTTCGACAGCTTACCACTATCCTTTATTTGAAAAATAAAAAAGATGGATTTACGGAACCAAATTTTGCTTGAACACACCAAAACCAACTGCCAGCTAATTATTGATTGGATAGGAAATGATGCCCTGAGGTTCAACGAATTATTTCATTTGTTTCTACACAATGAATACCTCATAAACCAACGTGCTTCCTGGCCAATGAGCTATTGTGCGATAGCCCATCCTGAGTTGATGAAAAAAAATATGGGAAAGCTCATAACGAATTTACAAAAACCCAACCTACATAATTCTATTAAACGGAATACGATGAAGCTGCTACAATCGATAGATATACCTGTAAAATATGAGGGAATAGTAATGAACATCTGCTTTGCCTACCTGGAAGATCCAAAAGAAGCAGTGGCAGTTAAAGCATTTTCCTTATCTGTGTTAGGAAGGCTT
>JBDTIC010000104.1:0-9419 GCA_039936595.1 Ginsengibacter sp.
ACCTGAACGCATTCACTCTTTCTTCGGGTTTTAAATTATTTTTACCCCCTGTAGTCGTTGTCAGCAAAAATAAAGACCCTGATTTTACCTTTACACCACTATACTCCTGCAACCGTGTTCCTGACCGGAGGCCGTTTACTATTTCTGCGAGTGTGGTCCAATATTCGGCATAGATCATATTGTTTCCTTCATAAGGCTTTGCAATAATATAATGCGGTATTTCCGATGTCGTATTGGTTACAGCTCTTGTTTTTTGTTCCATTAACGCAATGCGCTGATCCATCTCGCGAAGGGTAGACGCTATAAAATCATTTCCATAAGCAGAAAAAGCAGCGGATTCACTGCGCAATAGTTGTAATAAATAACCAATGAATTCTTTGGCATTTCTACCATCAAAGCGTTCTATACCACCATTACGAAGTGTGTAAGTACCTGTTTCTTCCTCCTCCGTCTTCCTGAAAGGTGTGGATGTAAATTGATGGCTTTCATCAGAAAGCGACCTTACGGAAAGAAATTGTTCCAGGCCCGTAGTTTTTAAAGGGATGATATTACTACCTCCCTTCAACCGGTATTTCAGATCATTCAGTTGACGGTTCATTACCGGGAAACTGTTGGTATAGATATATACTTCATCTAAAGATCCTGGTTGAAGTGCTGCCGGAAAAACAATTTTTATCCAAAGAAGCTTTGTGTTTAATTTTTTTAGATCCTGTTCATTAAAATTATTTTTGAACGATGATGGATACTCCTGTTTCATCTCATGTACCCTATTGAACCTGTCATCCGACACAGCAATAAATTTTCGTTCATAATAATTCTTTATATCCTGTTCTAATAATGAAAGCATATCCAGGTCAATAGATGTTTTTCCCCTGGTCATATCATTTTCCGGCTTTTTCTCATAGGGCACCCCTTCCTTTGTGATGATCTCTTTGTCATTAATATACCATTTACTTAATGGCAAAAGCTGATAGTTCAGATTAGATAATTCGTGCTCAAGATTTTTCCAGTCAAAGTAAAAAACCAACTTATCAATATTATTGATCTTTTCATCAATGTTTAGCCCGATCCAGAGTATATTGTTTTCAATGCGGCTGCCTCCGCTAGTTTGCGCGGCAAGTTGCTTATTGAATGACGGGTCATATGCATATAAATAATTTCCGGATAAGGTATAAGCAATGTCTGCACTGAAAATTTTCACTTTATCAACAGGGGTAAAAAATACATCAATGCTTTTATCCAGCGTCTCGTCTTGTTTTGATGAGATTTTCTTTTGCGTATAAAACTGAGCAGTTTCCTGTATTACTTCTTCCGCTTCAACCGGAACCGCATGAAGAATGGCGTGAGCGGGATGCGGGCAAATTAAAAACTGGGGAGCAAGCAGGTTGGCAATTTTTTCAAGAAGCCTTACTTCAGTATCCTTTATATCGTTTCCAAGATTAAATAATTCGTTAGAAAGAGCTTCCAAAATAAGCTTAACGATAGGGTCAATATCTTCGGCATTCTTGATATTCCAATAATTCAAGGCATGTTTTAACATCCTGTTCCGGATCACTTCTTTCGAATTATTCACTTCTGGAGACATACAATACTATTTTATTAGTCTATAGAAAGAGGGCTAAGGAACAAACTATTAGTAAATGTAAATGCTTCGCCCGTTTTGTCCATAATTGCTGAGAGTTGTATATCTACTCTTTTTTTATCTCTGCATATTGTTTGAACAAATAAAATTTTTCAATTTCAGAAATAGCGACCGACAACTTTACATCTGATAAACGGCGTTCATATGTAGTGATAGATTTCAACAGTGATTGCCTCAATTTTTCTTCCCATAAATTTTCACTCACGATAAGCTCAAAATCGAGATCCCAAATTTCACAACCAAAACTGGGATCACTTCTGTGTTCGCCAAACTTTGTCATAATGATTAGTTCCAGATTTTTTTTAATGGATTCCATTAAACTACAAGTAGCCATTTCATTGCCTTCTAATGCCGTTGCCAATTGCAGTGGCGTTCTATAGTAGATGATACCCATAACAGGAAACAAGTTACTTAATTACCCTATACAAATGCGCCCTAAAAAACATTTTTTATCTTTTTCTTAGATTACAGCCATACATTATCTTAATAGCTGTTCTTCATCAGTGTAAATAAGTTATGCAAAATAAAAGCCTATTGCACAGGTACATTTTTCTATTATTATCTTTTGATTATCTGCGGGACGAATCGTCTTTTGCAAATTTTCATTGGAAGTTTGCACCTTTAAAAAAATGTTTCTTTTATCGGATTAAATAGAATAGAGTTTATTCCAAGGGAGGAGAAAGCAATAAGTAAGCATAAATTATGAGCCACACTATAGGCAAAACCTTATTATCGTTCAGGTTTTACTTATTTTACCTGATCCTAATCATTTAAAATAATAGCATCCCAAATGTTTTGTTTTATGTTTTTTCTGTACATTGTATTCTGCTTTTATTTACTACTTAAATAAACCTCCCAATGCCAACACTTTCATTAAATGAATCTGTAAAAACAGCTGTGGAAATTTCACAATCGCTGGCAAAAGAATATCACAATGAATATTTTTATCCTGCACATCTTCTTCGCAGCCTTCTCCATAAAGAAGTAGGTTTAAGAAGTTTTCTCGATTCTATAGGAAAGGACTCAGGTTACATTATAGAATGGGCTGAAGTACGTATGGATGAATATCCGAAGATAGCCCAGGTTAAAGAAAAAATAACAGGAGACGAAGGTGTTAAGAATGTTTTTGAAGAAGCAGATAATGTAAGAATCAAACTGGGTCTTGACATGGTATCACCTATCTGCGTACTGTGTGCCATTGCGAAGCCTGGAATTGGCTTTACAAGTGAGCAGTTGAAAACGTTCCCCATAAAAGAAAAAGAAATACTTGAGATTTATTTCAAGGAAGATGGAATTCAAAATGCAGTTACAGCGCCTCAAGCAAATGAAAAACCGGCAGCAGGAGCACTTTATAAATATTGTGTGGAGCGGACAGCGTTAGCAAGAGACAATAAAACAGACCCAATAATCGGAAGAGACAAAGAGACAAGAATGATGATGGAAATTCTTTGCAGAAGAACAAAACCAAACGTTATTGTGATCGGCGAAGCAGGAGTAGGAAAAACCGCATTGATCGATGGGCTCGCTATGGATATTGTTAATAAAAGAGTACCTGCACAACTTGCAGATTCATTGCTTTTTGAGCTTGACCTTGGCGCTCTTATAGCAGGAGCTTCTTACAAGGGTGAGATAGAAGACAGATTAAAAAATATTCTTAAAGAGATAAAACAATTTCAAAAAGCCATCATCTTTATTGATGAAATACATATTCTGCTTGATAACAAGGGTTCTATCGGCGGAGGCGCAGCGAACCTTTTAAAGCCTGAACTGGCCCGCGGCGAGATCACTGTTATTGGAGCAACTACTAACGACGAGTACAGAAAACTAATAGAACCTGACCAGGCTTTTACACGCAGATTTGAAGTGTTATCTGTAGCGGAGCCGGATGAGGATACCGCCTTAAAAATGGTAAGTTGCCTGGCATCAAAATTTGAAGATCATCATAAACTTAAAATCGAGAAGGATGCTATTAAAGAATGTGTACGCCTGTCAAAAAGATATATCAAAGACAGGAGATTACCGGATGCGGCTATTGACTTGCTGGACAGAACCATGGCCGCAATTAAACTAATGGTCGACACAAATAAGGAAGAGCTCAAAGAATTAAAAGACAAGCTGGAAATAATTGAGACAGATGATAACCTGCCGGAACATGAATTGTTTAGTGAATACAAATGGTTGAACAGCTTATTTAATAATAAAATCAGCCCTGTCCTTTTAGGTAAATTAGAAGATACTACTCAGGCAGATAAATTTGAAACATCAACTGAATTCAACAATTATCTGAAACAAAGCATTGATAAATTAATGGTGCTTGCTGATGTAAAAAAAGAAGGAGTAAGTAAAGAGGATATTGCTTCTGTAATTTCCTATAAAACAGGAATTCCCCTTGGCAAAATACAGGCCCAGGAGAAAGAACGCCTTTTGAATATGGAAAATTACCTGAAGAGAAGAGTGGTTGGCCAGGATCACGCCGTCAAGGCACTATCGGAATCTATTCTTGAATCAAGAAGCGGGCTCAATAAAAAAGGCCAGCCAATAGGTTCATTTTTTCTCCTGGGTCCAACAGGGACAGGCAAAACAGAATTAGCCAAATCAATAGCGGAGTTTCTTTTTAATGACGAAAAAGCAATGATCCGTTTTGATATGTCTGAATTTAAAGAAGAACATTCTGCGGCACTCTTGTATGGGGCCCCTCCTGGTTATGTTGGATATGAGGAAGGGGGAGTGCTGGTAAACAAGATCAGGCAAAAGCCTTATTCTGTTTTATTATTTGATGAAATAGAAAAAGCTCATCCCTCTGTTTTTGACACGTTTTTACAAATATTGGATGAGGGTCACATGCACGACAGACTCGGAAAGGAAGGCGATTTTTCAAATTCTCTTATTATTTTCACTTCTAATATTGGCAGTGAATGGATTGCTGAACAGTTTGATAAAGGTGAGATGCCTTCGTCAAATAAGCTAATGGAAATTATGACGAAATATTTCCGGCCCGAGTTTCTTGCACGCCTTACCGAAATTGTACCTTTTGGCCCAATAAATGAAAATAGTATTGTGCGGATTTTCGATATACAAATGAAGAGCCTTTTAGAAGCTTTGGACAAGCAGGGCATCATGCTCTCTATTTCTGATGATGCTAAAAAACATCTGGCCCTGAATGGGTTTACACCTAAATACGGCGCCCGCCAGATTTCAAGCGTAATACGCAGTCAGTTACGACGCCCGATCTCAAAATATATTATTGCGGGAGAACTTAAAAAAGGGAATACAGTGAAAGTAAATATTGAAAACGGGAAATTGATATGGACTATTGAATAATTTAATTTTGTAAAAAACTAAAAACTATCTATATATTTATAGCATAATTTTTGGCTGTTTTTGTTTTTTGCCAGTACGTCTAAATAAAAATATAACAATTATGCCCCAGATTAAACCAGGTATTGCTACTACAATACTAGCTCCAGATGCAGTTGGAGAGGGTTTTGTTGAAATATCTCCCAATAAAACGCTCTATGTCCAGAAGCTGACTTACGATGATCCGATAAAGCCTGAAATTGTTGAAGACCTTCAAAAAATTGAAGATGTATTTGCACATTTCAAACCTGAAGTCGACGTGGAATTAAATAAAGAAGACGGATCAACCGTGAAAGAGAATTTTAAATTTGGAGGTTTGGGTGATTTTGATGTAAAAAATCTGACTAACCAAAGTCCCTTTTTGAAGAATCTGAATCTTGAGAATGATGCTTTTCTTAAGATCATTAAGCAACTTAAATCAAATAAATCTCTGAAGACTGTAATTGAGAATCCCGAAACCAGGGATGCATTTGTCAATTCTTTAAAGTCCCTGATAACAGAGCTAGATGATATTGAATAAATCTTTTATTTGCTGTAATCTGAATTAAAACAATTTCAAACTAACTAGTATGCAAAACGAAGAAGTACAAAGTTCCAAAGAAACCACGTTTAAAGTCGATGAGAGACCACAATCTACTCAGTTGCCTTCTATGGAAGAGTCTCTGAAGACACTGGCGAAATTCGGTAGTTATGATTTTCTGGAAGCAATTATTGATGGTGCAGATAATCTTAATCCCGTTCGTAAAGCAAAGAAAAATATATTTCTTACAGATGCAAATAAAAAAGAACAACGTGCTGGTTTAAAGAAAAAAATGCAGATGTGGCTTGACCTGCTTTCAAGCAGCGATTCAGTTTCTGCAATGGTTGACAAGAGTATGCAAAGCTCTGAAATATCAGAAAAACTGCTAAAGGAAAATCTGAAAAATGTATTGGATACAAGCCGGGAACTAGAACAATCTTACCGGTCGATAAACCTGTTTTATAAAAATACGGAATCTCCAAAGTTGAAAAATATTGCCATCATGAATGCTTCCATGAGCCAGTTAACAGATTTGGATGAACCCAGGTTTATTGACCATGTTGCTGATGAATTAAAACAAAAGTATGACCGGCTTGATCTCAGGCAAAACTATTCGTTACTGGTAGTGCCGGGCTATCTCAAGTCCAACACTGTTGTAGATAAATGGGCGAAGATTGCCTACAACAATAAGGTGATGATGGTTACCGATTTTGAAAACGTGGAAACTCCGGATGACGTCTTAGACCTTTTTACTGACGCCAATTTAACAGGCGGTGATCCGCATAAAGCAAATGTTATAATGACCTGCAATTATATTGTAGGAAGAGGTAAAAAATCCGAAGTGGGGGAAGAAGAAGACGTATATGTTCCTGGATCTGCGGCATTGGCAGGTAAATTATATTGTACAAAGATGTCTCAGCCCGTTGCAGGTAAAACTTATGGCTCTATTGACGAAGTAGAAGCAGTTCGCTTCGATCAGAAAAAAGGAGATATTTCAGAACTGGAAAATGTGGGTTTAGTACCTCTTGTAGGTGAATGGGGTAAAGTAATGCCTTTTTCAGCTAAGACGCTGTTTACAGGAGATAACCTGGGCATGCAAACCTATTCAGTAGTTCGCGTCTTTGATTTTATAGCGAAGGTTATGTCAGATTTTCTGAACAGGCGTGCATTTGAACTTTGGAATACTAAGATGGAAGGCAATCTTAGAAAACAGATTGTAAAGTTCCTGGATGGTATTCAGGGGCCGGATAAATTAATTGAAAAATTTCAGATCATCCGTTTTGAAAGAGATGAAGATCAAAAGGATCATATATTTTTAGACATTCATATTACGCCCTTTTTCCCCGCAAAAAGTTTTTTGGTTAAATTAGACGGCTATAAAGGAGATGACGGGGAAGAATGGAAGGCACAATACAAACAAAACAAATAATTCCACATTACTGCTGCTGCCTTCTACTTAACGATGTTTATTAATTGCACGCCTGCTTACGTTGGATCCAAATATAAGTGGTAATAACCCTTAACTTCCCGGGTCATGTTTCTTTCCATTGCACATTTATTCTCCGATAATTTGCGTCAAAAAATATTTTAAACTTTATCCTGCGATACTAATGCAATCCCGTTACGGACAAAGATTTTATTTTGATGATTTTTATTCCTAATTTGCTTACCCTATTCCCAATGAGAAATCACAATAATAGGATTTACAGTATGTTGATGCCTGGAAAATAGAAAATGATTCCAGTGAAATATATTTTCATAAGGTCTGAATTTTAAATTCTCTAACTAGTTTGCAATGAATTCCCTGAAGACATAAGAAAAATAAAATACCAGACATGGCAATTAAAATGTTTTGGATCTATATTGGCAGTTTCACGGCTTGTTCTTTCGCATTGGTGTTAATTGCAAAGAACTTTGCCGCCGGTTTTGCAGCCAGTGGAAAAAAGCCTCTTTTATTTGGTGGCCTTTCTGCTATTTTGGTATCAGGCGCCGCTCATTTGTCCACTTATCTTTCAAATTATCTTTTTCCTGTATTTTGGTTCCTTGCAGGCATTTTTTTTATTTTTGGTGTTATTCATCTCGCATTCTTCCACAAAAAATATTTCTATTCTAAAAAACAGGATAAAGACAAAGTAATTGTGGGAGAGTTGTTATTCTGTCTTGGCTTGATTTTTTTTATGGTCGTAATTTTTTCGGTACTTCAATATTTTCTCGGAGACAACCGGTCGTTTTTGTTCTATCCAATGTTGCTAAGTGCACTTGCGTTCTTTATACCGATGGCTTTCTTATATACTTTTGAGGCAGCGGTCAATATACCTCCTCCTGTTTTCAAAACTTGGCAATATCCCTTAGATAATCCGATAGTTTTGCCTGATGCCAGTTACAATGAAAAAATTTTGGTGATCGCTTTTGAAATAAATAAGAAACTAGCTGACACATTGAAAACAAATTTCCGGGCGAAGGCACCCGAAACTATGAAATTGGGAGATTTGTACTACCACTTCATTAATGATTATAACGAGCAGCAAAGTGAAACGACTATCCAATATGCGGATAATGATTACTCCCCACATGAATGGTGGTTCCACCTAAAACCAAAATGGTACAAACGTCACGAAATCCTCGACCCTGAATTGACAGTACGGGAGAACATGATCAAAGAAAACAGTATTATAATTTGCGAACGGATATACACACAAAAGCATTAAAGCGGCATGAGAGACCAAAGAAAACACTTTCCTGTGAACTGGATAGATGGAATGAAAATCAATAAAAATCATTTCATAGATCAGGATAATTCAGTCTCTGACGCCTTGCAGGAGTCTATAGCGTTGCAACTTTCGCCATTACGCTATGGTGTTCTTCCTTTGTCCGCTGCCGGAGAAGACAGTTTCAACATAAAGATTGCCTATGACAACCAGAATAGTTTACGGGTTTCTGTATTGTCCTGCGAAGCAATAACTTCCGGTGGGGTACGAATTTCTTTGCCGGGATACATTCCGGCTACAAATAGCAATGCGGGCGATACTCTTACAAAAACATTTTCTTTTTCTCCAGACGATAACGAAGGTACCTGGTGGATATTTTTATTTGTCCACCCCTATGAAAAACAACCTTCAGGTAGCCCTGACCTGGCAGAAAACCCACCCAGGTTTCCCATTATTCTGCCCACTTATTCGATGCAGTTGGTTAGTGAAAATGAATACAAGCAGTATGCAAATCACCCTTATGCATTAGCAATCGGGAAAGTTGCCGTAAATGGAAATGTTGTAAAAATCGAGGATGAATACATCCCCGCATGTTTTTCAATGAGTGCACATCCTGATCTTATTTCGCTTCATGCCGAATTAGATAAATATGCCTCAGATATTGAATTGTATTGCTCACAGATTATTCAGAAGATATTTAAGAAAAAACAGCAGAATGAAATCTCAGAGTTAGTGCAATTTCTTTGCGACAGAGTCATTCTGTACCTTGCTCAGGTCATCACTTCTATGCGCTGGACAAGATTATATGAGCCGCCCGCAACGATACTCGCGGACATTTCAGCATTGGCAAGGGTGATGAAAAATTCTATAGACATGAGAATCGGATCGGGAAAAGACGAATTGATGAATTATCTCACAGAATGGTGTGAGTTAAAACAAGGGCAGCTTGAAAGTATGCTCGCGAATCTTGCTAATATTAGTTTTGATAACAATGATATCAATAAAAATATAGAGAAAGTAGTGGTCTTTGTTAAGGTAACTTCACATCTTTTTGGCACGCTAAATAAGCTTGAATTTATTGGCAAGAAAAAAGAAATTGGGCTGTTCATAGAAGAGCAGGGGCGACATCATACACCACAGCAAGAGAGTGACACGAAAACAAAGCGTAGGTTTTTTGGGTGAGATGTCCGGT
>JBDTIC010000105.1:0-3422 GCA_039936595.1 Ginsengibacter sp.
GAAAAGTAGGTTTTTGCGCAGGTCCCTATATGGCAAGTAGTGATGAATTATATATTACCGTTACAGGCAAAGGCGGGCACGGCGCGATTCCTCATCTAAACATTGATCCTGTAGCGATAACCTGCCAGTTAATCATTGCCCTTCAGCAAATTGTTAGCCGACAGGCTAATCCAATAATACCAACCGTTTTATCTTTTGGAAGACTTATTGCTGATGGCGCAACCAATGTGATTCCTGATAAGGTGGAAATAGAAGGGACTTTCAGAACTTTTGACAATGAGTGGAGAGAGGTGGCACATGAACGAATGAAGAAAATGGCTTTATCGCTTGTAGAAGGAATGGGGGGCAAATGTGATTTCGAAATTCGCAGGGGATATCCTGTACTTATCAATGAACCTAATTTCACTAAAGAAGTTCGGCAATACACTGAAGATTTTTTGGGACATGAAAATGTTTTGGATATTGATCCCTGCATGCCTGCAGAAGATTTTGCATTTTATTCGCAGCAGATCCCGGCTTGTTTTTATCGTATAGGAGTAAGTAACGTAGCAAATGATATTACCTCCGGGCTACATACGCCCACTTTTAATATTGATGAAAAATCATTGGAAACCGGACCGGGATTAATGGCCTATTTAGCATTAAAATGTTTGGGTAACTAAAAGGAGAGTTTAATGATTCCCGAACTTAAAACTGTGTCAGTTAGTGTTTTGATACATGTCAATAAAAACCAATTTTATTTTGGTTGGGGTTGATTATTTTATTCCACCTGATAATAATCGTGGTGGCTGGACAATGGCAATGAAAAATAAAACCGGGAACCTTTCCCCCGATTGCTCGTAACTCCTATATTCCCCCCGTGCCGGTTAATAATTTCTGATGCAATAAAAAGCCCTATGCCAAAGCCCGGAAATGTTTTTTCACTTTTACCCTCCACCCTGTAAAAGCGTTCAAATATTTTTTGCTGATAATCTTTATCAATACCAATACCCTCATCCTTTACAGAAACCATCAGGTTATTTCCATCTGTTTTTGATTTTATCAGGATACTACCTCTTTGCGGAGAATATTTTATTGCATTGGTAATAAGATTGATTAATACCTGGCCAATTCTTTCTTTGTCCGCATATACGGATAATTCAGCATCATTTTCAAAGATGATGGTATGGTCCGGGTGGATCATTTGCATTTCTTCTACCAGTTCTTTTATGAGACTGTTCATTTTAAAATATTCTTTGTTGAAAGTCAGACTGCCGGTCTTTATTTTTGAGACGTCCAGCAGGTCTGAAATTAACGAGGTAAGCTTCTCTATTTGCCGGTTGACCCTTGTCAATGATTTTACCAGGAAGGTGTCCTCACTATTTTCGTACATGCTTTGCAGTATTTGCACGTATCCTTTTATAGAAGTGACCGGAGTTTTTAACTCATGGCTGGCGACACTGATAAAAAAATCTTTCTGTTCTTCCAGCTCTTTTATTTCCTGGATGTCAGTGCTGGTGCCTATCCATTGTTGAATATTTCCATGTTCATTGCGCAGTGGAACTGCTCTGCTTAATTGCCACCTATATATGCCGTCGTGTCTTCTAAAGCGTTGCTCAAAAATAAAATCTCCTCCCGTCTTAACACATTCCACCCATTTTTTCATATTTTCTTCTCTTTCGTCCGGGTGCACTACCTCAAGCCAGCCACCATTTTTTATTTGTTCTGTTGTGAATCCTGAATAATTAAAAAATGCCTCGTTGAAATAATTAGTATTTCCTTTATTGTTTGCACTCCAAACAAATTGCGGCATACTATTGGCCAGCACCCTGAATCTTGCCTCGCTTTGTTCCACTTTATGGCGTGCAACTACCTGTTCTGTTATATCTATTCCCACTACCATTATTCCGTAAACCTTTTCCTGGCTATTCATTAACGGATGATATTGAAAGTTGATATACACTCTTTCGAGCTTTCCATACCTGTTTAATGTTACGGGAAATTCGGAAGCTGAAAAGGATTTTCCGTTATTATATACGTTATCCAATAACAATTTTGCTGACGTGGGATCCAATTCTGTAATTGTATCAAGGACAGGTTTGTTCAACATTTGACTTCTTGTTTTGCCCATCAGTTTCAGTGCCAATTCATTCATGATCTCCACTACATAGTCAGGCCCGTTTAAGATACCAATAGCAACCGGGGCATTCAGAATTAGTTTGCGCAATCTTCGTTCGCTTTTTTCCAAAGCCTGACGGGTTTTCTCATCTTCAGTAACATCTCTCAACGTTCCGATAATTTTTACCGGACGTCTGTTTTCATCATAGAACAACTTACCCTTTGTACGCACCCTGACAATCGTTTTATCCGGCCTCACTATTCTTACCTCATGTTTATAGTTCCCCGTTTGCAAAGCATCGTCAAATGCTTTTTTTACGGTGTCATGCCTGTCTCCCGGATAGATCTGTCTGCGTATTTCATGAAGGGTTAATTTTTTTGAAAGGTCATGCCCAAAAATTTCTAAAAACCTATTATTGTATTTAATGCTGTCCGTATTTAGATCAATTTCCCAGATGGCCATTTCTGATGCTTCTACCGCCAGTCTCAGCCTTTCTTCTGCATCTGCTGCCTTAGCCTCTGCTTCTACTTTTTCAGATATGTCAAAGGCGGTAGCCATTATCCCCGAAATACTTCCTTCAGTTTCAAACAAAGGAGTAAGCTCAAAATCAAAATAGTTCTTAATAGATCCTGAAGCGCCATTCACTATAATATTTGATTTTTGTTGCTTCAAGCCCTTTCCTGTTTTATAGGTGTACTTTAATTGCGTTGCCACTTCCTGACTCTGCAATTCCGGGAATACATCAAACAAATTTTTCCCAATCACCTCTTCTTTTTCTCTTCTCAAGATTGTCTTCAACATGCTCTCATTGACCAATTCAATGGTAAAATCAGGTCCTTTCAATATGGCAATTGCCGTAGGTGAATGCATTACCAGGTTTTTGGATTTTTTTTCACTTTCTGCGAGTGAACGTTTAAGGTTTACTGAATTGGTTTCTTCGATGCAGGTAACCAATACACCTGCAATTTTACCAGAGTCATCAGCCACGGGACTATAACTATACGTCCAGTACGCATCTTCAATTTTACCATTGCGAAATATAGGAACCAAAATTTCCTCGTTCCAGGTAGCGCCTCTTCCTTCAAGTACCTGGTCTATTTGAGGTTTTATTATGTCCCATATCTCAGGCCATGCTTCTTTGGCGGGCATTCCTAATATTTGCGGATGTTTTCCTTCATTACCAAGGCTGCGCCGGTAGGCATCATTATAAAAACAAAGTAACTGAGGTCCCCACCACAAAAACATGGGAAACCTGGAATGTAGAATAATATCAAGTGTAGTTCGAAGACTTTGCGGCCAGGATGCTATTGAACCCGCTTCACTT
>JBDTIC010000106.1:0-4261 GCA_039936595.1 Ginsengibacter sp.
CTGAAATAATATTCATCGTTCTTCCCTACAAAAGTTTCAAACCTAATCATAATATTTTTTAGGTTTTAAGAGTGAATAAAATTGTTATTCTTTAATATAAGAAAAAACTGTTGGAAAGCCAAATGAAAATTTTATGGAAAAAAAATTAGGGAGCATCTATGTTGACGGAAGTATATTACAAATTGCCACAAAAAAATTAATCATGATCATAAAACTCACATCTCCCCAAATAGCTTTTTTAAAGTATTGTTTAGTGATAGTAGTCTTAATAGCCGCTATTTTTATGTTTAGCGCTAAATCAATTGTGGCACAGGAAAAGAAGGACACAGCTCAACTAAAAACACAGTCAATCCCGAATTCGACTCTCACATCAAAAGAGCCTGCGAGAGTGCGACAAGTTGATTTTTATGCTGGTGGCACTCCGAAAGGTGTCACAACAGAAGTGCTAACCGAATATCAAAAAATTATCAACCGGATAAAAACATCCGAAATGAGTTGGTCTAAATTCAGGGAAAATATTTCTTTATCAGATAGTAAAAGGCTCGAAACTATTTTTATGCAAATGAATTTAATTCAGCAACAGCAACAAACAGTGGTGTTTTTTAAACCTATTCGTCCTTTGCCACGGGTTATTCCTACTGAAAAGCAATTTGAGAATTTTAAAAATGCAAAAGTTTATGGTCTTTGGATCAATGAAAAAAAAGTAGAAAACGGTGTATTGATTAATTACACCGCGGAGGATTTTGTCCAGGTTTTCATAAGCAAACTATATGGGGCAGCGAAGGAAAATAAAAGATACTCGTACCAGTTAAATATGATGACTAAAGACTATTACCAGGCATATTACGACCGCACAATAGCAGACAAGTCAAACAAAATGGTGTTTCAATCGGTGAGAGTTATAAAAGAATAATTGTTGTCTCCAAGAGATTTGTGTCCGGCTTTTTGTGCAATCTGAATCGTTCGCAATTTTTTATCTTTGATACATGTCAGAATCGTTGAATATTTCTCATATACAATTATTCAATCTTTTAAAACTAAAACTTGGTGAAAAAGAAGCAGAACAATTCGTTTCTTTTTGAAAGAAGAAGTGTAAAAAACAGTTGAAGAAAAGCAACAAATAATTACCAGGGATATCAGTATTTTGCGTGAAGAAATGAGAAATGAATTCAGTAAAACCGCCACAAAGGATTTTGTAGAATCTAAAATAGCGGACGGCAAATTTCAACTAATTCTTTGGGCTTTTGTGTTTTGGGATACGCAGTTAGGAGCCATATTTGCGTTTTAAAAATTTTTATAAATAAGTACTTCGCTATTTTTGATTTACTGTTTTCATTAGCTGAATTCAATCCGCCAGAATTCTTTTTACTATCCAAAAGACAAGGTAGCAATATTAAGAGCTTTAAATAAAAAGAGCTGTTTTTCTTTTTATAACAGCCGCTTTCTCTCGTGTATAGACCTTTTTCAGAACTTGCTAAAAACCCATTTAAAGCCAAATGCGGTGGCAATGCCCACAATGGCTGTACCTATCCATAATGCCGAAAAGCCGAAATGCTCTGCTACAAAGGTGCCTATCAATGGTGAAAGAACAAAAGCCGAAGAAACCGAAAGTGCATTGAATCCCATATAAGCTCCTTTCCTGTCTGTGGAGCCACGTTTAATCGTTACGGTTGCCATAAATGGCATAGCCAGAATCTCTGAAACGCTCATTATAAACATTGCTAAAAATAGTACCCATATACCTGAAGTAATCAAGAGAATTAAAAAAGAGACTGCTCCCAAAAAAACACCCGCTATTATGACGCTTGTAGCCCGCATCTTTCTTTCTGCAACCTGAACTATCAGCATTTCCAAAGCAAAAACAACCAGCCCGTTTGATGCCAGTATCAATCCGATATTTCTCTCGCTGAGGTGGTGAACCTGTCTGTAAAAAAGAGGCAGGGTGCTCAACAATTGAAAGAAGCAAATACTATACAAACAGCAATACAAACTATAGATAATAAAAGGTCTATCTCTCCACGGAGATATACCGGTCTTTATTTTCTTTTCATCCTTTGCACGATGTAAAAGTTCCCTGTTTTTATTGACCGGAAGATCTTTAAAGTAAAAATAGAACAGTAATCCCGCAAGTAAAGCGGTGATTCCATTGCCATAAAATAGTAACTTAAAAGAGATGGCAGCTAATATCCCGCCCAATGCCGGTCCAATGGAAAATCCCAGGTTAATCGCCATTCTATTGAGCGAAAAAGAACGGGTAATATTTTCCGGTTTGGCATATACGCTTATAGAAACAGAGTTCGCCGGTCTGAATGTTTCAGTAATAATGCTTAACACAAAGACTCCAATGGCTAAACTCCATACCTCCTTGAAAAGAGGTAATAAAAAAAAGATGGGCACCGATAAAATAATACTGGTCAGTTGTACCCTAAAATGTCCGACTTTATCCGTAAGCCAACCTCCCAAAGCCGAACCTGCCATTGCGCCTAATCCAAAGCAACTCAATACCACGCCTGTTTGTGAGATCGTGAATTTAAGTTCAGCAACCATATAAACTCCCATGAACGGCAATACCATAGCACCAATTCTGTTAATCAACATTACCGCTGATAACATCCATGATGGCCGGGATAAACCCTTGTACGAATCAATATAAATGCGGGCGTAGCGGTTCATTTAATAACAATAGTATGAAAAAATAATGGTCAATTTTGCAACATAGTGCAAATGAAGTAAGCCACTTTCATTTTGTAAATTTACCCAATGAGAATCCTTATTTACGGAGCAGGTGTTATCGGTAGTATCTATGCGGCCAAACTTTTTGATGCAAAAAATGATGTTACGCTTTTAGCGCGCGGGACACGTTTTGAAAGCCTGCAACGAAACGGCATAATAATCAGAGAACAATTGACCGGAAAGAAGATAGTTGCCCATGTTCCTTTAATCCGACAATTAGTAATAAACGACTTCTATGATTTAATTATCGTAACGGTAAGGCTCGACCAAGTTGAAAGTGTAATGCCTGTTTTGAAAGATAATTCAGCCAGTCCCCTGATAATGTTCATGCTCAACAATCCTGAAAATATTCAGGCAATTGCAGATGAATTAAAACCTAAACACGTCATTTTTGGATTCCCTGGCGCAGGTGGTACTAACAGCGAAAACAGGATTGACTTTATTCAAATAAAGCAACAGAAAACAACTATCGGAGAAGCAGACGGGGAAAAGTCTGAAACAATAAAAATACTGGCAACGCTTTTTGAAACGGCAGGCTTTAGTGTTGATATAAGCAGTAACATGCAGGCGTGGCTAAAAACTCACGCCGTGTTTATGGCCTGTGTCTGTGCGGCAATTATCAAGGAAAGCGGCGACAGCATACAATTAGGTAAAAATAAAAACAGTATGAGATTAATGGTAAAAAGTATTAAAGAAGGATTTAGTGCGCTTGCCAGTGTTGGTATACCTGTAACGCCGTCCAACTTAAAGATCATTTTTATGATAATGCCGGAATGGTTCTCGGTTATCTATTGGCAAAAGGCGATGCAAAGTAAATTGGGCACTTTAGCCATAGCGCCACATGCCAATGCTGCTAAAAGTGAGATGCAACTGGTTGCAAAAAAAGTTTTGGAAATGATCCATTCATCTTCTGTTGCTACGCCGGATTTGGATAAGTTACTTTCAGGATTTATAAATTCATAATGAAAATATTTGAATAGAGGACCAAAATATCTTTACAAAAACACAATTGGTACAAGTGTTTAAATTTTATGAATCCTTGATGAAAAGCCGGTTAAAATGAGAGCACTTTACGATTGAGATTGCTGATTGATAAAATGCAGTACACGATCCTTACCTTAGAAGAATATTATTTTTAATTACAAAGATGATTTCATGGAAACCAAAGATGACAGTCAAACGCTCTACGCAGAATCAAAAGGAGCCTGGCGGCAATGGCTGCACAAGCATTGCCAAACTGAGAAGTCTGTATATCTGATAGTTTATAACAAGAAAAGCAAAACGCCAAGTGTACACTGGCACGAGGCAATTGAAAATGCACTTTGTTTTGGTTGGGTGGATAGTAAGGCAAATAAACGTGACGGTGAAAGTTGCTATTTAAAATTTACACCCCGCAACCCTAAAAGCAAGTGGGGTAAAAGAAATAAAGAAAGGGCATTTAAAATGATCGAAGCAGGATTGATGACCCAACACGGACAGGCATTAATTGACATTGCAAAAAGAACGGGAAAGTGGGAAACGTGATTAT
>JBDTIC010000107.1:0-3650 GCA_039936595.1 Ginsengibacter sp.
CAAGGATCTTTCTCTTACTCAATCGATGATTGCTCTGGGATCATGTACCATGAAGTTAAATGCCGCTACAGAACTGATTCCTGTGAGTTGGGCCCATTTCAGTCGCATTCATCCGTTTGCTCCCTCATCACAAACAGAAGGTTATGATTTTATTATAAAAGATCTTGAAAGATTATTATCTGAAATTACAGGATTTACTGCATGCAGCCTTCAGCCAAATAGTGGTGCTCAGGGCGAATTCGCAGGCTTGATGGCTATCAGTAGATATCATGAAAGTAAAAATGATACACATAGAAATGTAATATTAATTCCTATTTCTGCACACGGTACCAATCCGGCAAGCGCAGTAATGGCGGGTTTCAAAGTCGTCGTTACCAAATGTGATGAGCAGGGAAATATTGATATTTCTGATCTTAAATTACAAGCCGAAAAAAATAAAGATTCGCTCGCAGGATTAATGGTTACTTATCCATCTACGCATGGCGTTTTTGAAGAGGGAATTAAAGAAATTTGCGACATTATTCATGAAAATGGCGGACTGGTTTATATGGATGGCGCTAATATGAATGCGCAGGTTGGTTTAACTGCACCCGGGTTTATTGGAGCTGATGTTTGTCATTTGAATTTGCATAAAACTTTTGCAATCCCTCATGGCGGCGGCGGCCCGGGTATGGGGCCTATTTGCGTGAATGACAAACTGGCTCCGTTTTTACCGGGAGAAAATAATGAAGGATCTGTGAGTGCTGCAAAATATGGCTCAGCAAGCATTTTATTGATCAGCTATGCTTACATAAAGATGCTGGGCGACAGCGGCTTGAAAAAAGCAACTGAATATGCCATCCTAAATGCCAACTATATGAAGGAGCGTTTGAAACAAAATTTTAAAATATTGTTTACCGGCAAAGGCGGCACCTGTGCACATGAATTTATTGTGGACCTGCGCCCTTTTAAAACCAATGCCGGTATTGAAGCAGAAGATGTAGCTAAAAGACTGATGGATTACGGTTTTCATGCGCCCACCTTAAGTTTTCCTGTTGCAGGAACCATCATGATCGAACCCACCGAAAGTGAGAACAAACAGGAGTTGGATAGATTTTGTGATGCGTTGATTTCAATTTATGAAGAAATAAAAAGTATTGAAATCGGAGTTGCAGATAAAAAAGATAATGTGCTAAAAAATGCACCGCATACTTTATATATAATTACCGCTGATGAATGGAACCATCCCTACCCGCGCAGCAAAGCTGCATTCCCGTTGCCTTACTTAAAAGAAAATAAATTCTGGCCTGCGGTAAGCAGGGTGAATAATACTTATGGGGACAGGAATTTAGTTTGTACTTGTGAGCCGGTGGAGAGTTGGGTGGAGGCCTAAAGATAATACGTTTGCATTGTCTTAAAAACAAAAGTCGGCTTAAACAAATCCACGTAAAATTTTATTATTTGTGTACGTAAAACGAGGGGCCATGAATACTAAATTAACATTAACAGGACAGTTATTAAACAGGCGAAAGACTATGCAAAAAATAATAGCATTAGCTTATCAAAAGTAATTGAAAACTATTTAAGCTCTTTTGATTAAATCTGAAAAAGAAATAAAACCAAAAGTGAGTCCTTTGGTTGAAAGCCTTACAGTAGTAGTTCCGGATGAAAACAAGGATTATTATAAAGCAGGATATCGTGATCACTTATCCGAAAAATATTCCTAATGGATAATTTATTTGTTGATACAAACATTGTCATTGATCTAATATCTAAAAGAGAAACTTTTTATGAAGAAGCTCAGGAATTATTTACACTTGCAGATACAAGGAATTTAAAACTTTACATTTCAGCCTTAACCTTCGCGAATACGCATTACCTGTTATCCAGGCATGTTAACTTCAGTTATTTCAATTGATGATAAAATCTTAGAGCTCGCCCTGGCTTCAGATTTTATGGATTTTGAAGATACTATTCAATATTATACGGCTCTGGAAAATAATTTAGATCTGATAATAACAAGAAGTAAAAAAGACTTTAAAAAATCAGCTTCACCTGTAATGATTGCGAAAGAATACTTAAAAAGATAAGCTGATATCGGCATCAATAAAATAAATTTTGGCCTGTAGTGAGCAGAGTTAATAATACTTGTGGAGATCGGAATTTAGTTTGTACTTGTGAGGCAGTGGAGAGTTGTATGGAGGTGGAAAGGTGATCTTTGTTTTGCATTAGATTGTGTAAATTTGTTTACAACATTTTCATTTATGGAAACAATACAAAAACGTCAGAAATTACATGAATATATTGATATTGCCGATGATGAAAAAGTGAATGCGTTATTTCTTATTTTAGAATCTGATAATGACAATTCTCATCAATATTCTGCTGAAGATATCACTATGTTTTACGAAAGAAGAAAAAGACACTTAAAAGGCGAAGGCAAGAGTTACTCAGTTGAAGAAGCTTTTGAGCAGGTACGAAAAAATGAATAATGCCATTTACTTTAATTATCAGGGAAGAAGCGCTTGAAGAAATGAGAGAGACGTTTTTATATTATGAAGGTGTGCAAGCAGGATTAGGAGAAAGATTTTTATCTGAGGTTCAAAAAATATATAATAAATCCGGGAACACCCTCAATTCTACGGATTTATTGACATCAATAAAAGAATACGGCATGTAAAAGTTAGGCATTCCCCTTATCAGGTAGTATATGAAATAATTCAAAATAATGTTGTTGTATTTTCAGTTTTTAATAGTAACCAGGATCCATCCAAATCAAAAATTAATTAATTCTCAGATTAATTACTAAAAAGATTATCGAAACACAGATTTAAGTTTACCATAGAAATTCTGGCTTGTAGTAGCAGGGTAAATAATACTTATTGAGACAGAAATTTAGTTTGTACCTGCGAGTCGGTGGAGAGTTATATGGAGGTGGAGGCGTGATTTAGAAGAAAGTCCCTGAATGCGCTAGCAAGAAAATAATCTACATTTTATATTGACCGCTAATTTTTCAGATGGATTGCATCTAATATCATACATTAGTGCTTTAAGACAAATGCTAGGATTCAGTTTATCGGATTGAAAGGACCGACTATTCTTGTTAAACTTCATTAAAAATTTATAAGAAATTATGAGACTAACCTCAATTAAAATAAGCTGTGTTCAAGCAATAAGTGCAACACGTGACTTGATTAAAAATACTTCATTTGGAGTTTTATATCCAAATTTTCTTACGGGTCTGTTATTAATTTTTGTTTCTACTGTTTTAATTTCTTTACAGGATACTTTATTAAAGTCAGTTTTCTTCGGAAAAAATCTTCTGATTACCCCATTTCTATTTTCTATACTGCCTTTATCCTGAGATGTATAAGGCCTGGTAAAATAGGTTTTGACAGACATCTCTTTTGCTAATTGTTCATGCAAACTAAAAGCCTGATCGTTGTCAAAAGTCATGGTCTTTATGTGCGTCTTATTTTTGAATCTTTTTATAAGAATCTTTTTAATTTGCTTAGAGTCTTTTGATTTTATTTTATCTATTGTGGTTACCAGTGTGGCTCTGTCGAGTGTAACCAAAACGCCTGATTTATGATTTTTCCCAATTATCAAATCAACTTCAATATCCCCAATCCGTTTTCGTTTATCTACAATTTTTGGCCGTTTTTCAATAG
>JBDTIC010000108.1:0-2768 GCA_039936595.1 Ginsengibacter sp.
TTGGTTGAATATAAAACTTTACCTGAAGCACTACAACTTTATAATGATAATTTTAGTGAAACAGAACCCTCGGTCATGTTATTTGATGATGTTCCGGTTAAAGAAATCCCCTTGTGGTATGGCCGGCAGAATAGAGCCAGAGGACCATGGCCTTCAACGCTGCTTTATTACGATAAAGAATGTCAATTAGCCTTTATAGAGGGAAAATTTGAGCCCATCCTGATCAGGGATTATATGCACAACAGACAAGTAATAGATCCGCGACATTATAGCATTGCCTATGAGGAAGAGCCTTCAGTAAAAATTGATATTCCGTGGCGGCCCGTAGAACTTACAGAAATTCCGGTTGAAATAGAAGCGAATAAAGAAATACCTTATGGCATTACATTTTGGTATGACTACAACCGATATAAGATTAAGAACGTTGAAGGAGCAGAACTTATTGGCCCAATAGAAAATAAGGTTGCCTTATTAAGATTGAATCTTAATAAGGGAATCAATAAGATAGTGATTTACCTGGAAAAAACAATAATGCCTTAAAGATATGTATTTCTTATTTTATTTTTTTTGAATCAAAAATAATTTGTTCTTTTGTCCTTATATTTTTCGGAACGTTACTGCAAAAAAGCACTACCCATTCATGAGTTTATTAAAATTAACAATATAACCTTTGCCTACTCTTATCTTTTTACATATATATTTTCCGGCTAATAATAAAAAGTGGGGAAAATTAAATTCCTTTTGAATAACAAGTAATCTCGTATTTTTTGTAAAAAACTAATTAGAATCAATACGATTGTTAGAAAATTATCAGGAATGCCCCATTCGCTCTGAGAAGAGCCAGGGAGGTGTCTTTTTCATGCAAATGTGAAACGTTATCTTAAAATCAAACAATAAATGGATCAATCAGAACAAACTTCATTACACCAAACCCCAATAAATGCTGCTACTCAAACAGGAGTTTCACTTTCTCAGAGGCTATACTCCCTGGATGCTCTCAGAGGTTTTGATATGTTATGGATTATCGGTGCCGACAGCTTTTTCCACAAACTTTCAAACGCAACTGAGTCTCCTTTTTGGGGTGCTATTGCTAATCAGTTATCGCATCCTGCGTGGAATGGGTTTCATTTCTATGACCTGATTTTCCCGTTGTTTCTTTTTATTGCCGGCGTAGCTGCTCCTTTTTCAATTGCCAGTCGGTTGAGTAAAGGAAGTACAAAACAAGAAGTTCTATTTCATGTCATTAAAAGAGGTCTTATCCTGGTCTTGTTAGGGATCATTTATAACAATGGCCTTAAAATACAACCGATTTCGGATATGCGTTTTGGGAGCGTTCTGGGTCGGATTGGACTGGGCTACATGTTTGCTAATATCATTTTTTTATATACCAAAAGAACCGGGCAGATTATTTGGTTTTGTGCTTTATTGATCGGTTATTGGCTAATGTTAAAGTTTAATTCAGCTCCCGGTTTTCCAGCAGGAGATCTGACGATGCAGGGAAATTTTGCTTCCTACTTAGATCGTTTGATTCTCCCCGGACGTTTGTATGAGAAGATACACGATCCAGAAGGCCTGACTTCTGCCATTCCCGCTATCGGTACCGGACTTTTAGGTATTCTGACAGGAAGTTTTTTGAGAAACAATACATATTCTCCCAGCAAAAAGGCACTTTGGATGGCTATTGCGGGAGTAATATCACTCGTGCTGGCTCAAATATGGAACCTGGATTTCCCGATCAATAAAAACCTTTGGACAAGCTCTTTTGTACTTCAATGCGGTGGATTTAGCTTATTGTTATTGGCGTTGTTTTACTATATCATTGACGTACAAGGATATAAGAGTTGGGCTTTTTTCTTTAAAGTGATCGGTATGAATTCGATCCTTATCTATATATCAGGACACTTTATTAGCTGGTCTTATACCAATAATGCATTTTTTGAATGGCTGGGACAATTAATCGGGGACCCTTTTAATGCGGTTGTACTCGCGGCTACTTACGTAGGGATAAAATGGGTGTTCCTTTACTTCCTATACAAAAAGAAAGTGTTTTTAAAGGTATAGGAGATTATTTCATACTATGGTAGGAACATCTGCTTTTTCCTGAAATTAAATGAGTCTATTAATACGCGGCAATAGTTTAAAAGACAACAATAAGGAGGGTATTATAATCCGATAGCCATCAACTTCCACAACTGTCGCGTGTCGCAGCTCAGGTGGTTTGTGGGGACAAATAATTAATCAGCATAGAATCAGAGATATAAACTAATTCAACACGTTATAAATAAAGTTGAATAGGTAAGACATATTTTTAATTTAATTACTTTTAATTGATCAGAATATGAGAACAAGAGCAACGAATTTGTTGAAAAATGGTAAATCACGCAGAGATTTCATTAAAACAACAGCTTTAGCCTCTGTCGGCTTTATGATTGTGCCTCGTTCTGTATTAGGCGGAAAGGGATATACAGCTCCCAGCGATCGTATTACTTTAGGTTTTATTGGCAATGGACGCCAGGCACACGATCTGTTAGGCTTTTTTCTTGATACAGGAGAAGTACAGATATTGGCTGCTGCCGATGTGTATGAAGTAAAGCGAAATTATTTTAAATTACGGGTGGACGCAGGTCAACCAAATAGCCAAAAAGGGTGTGATGTTTACAACGATTTTCGCGAGTTGCTTGATCGTAAAGATATAGATGCGGTGGTTGTTGCTTCTCCCGATCACTGGCATGCAGTTCATGTAGTGAGAGCGGCCGAAGCAGGTAAAG
>JBDTIC010000109.1:0-3070 GCA_039936595.1 Ginsengibacter sp.
CCACGGTGCAGGCAAATTGATATGATCATAGCTAACATTAAGTGCAAGGCTTACAAATGGCTGAAAGCGGTAACCTATATTGGCAATTGCATTGTACCTGCTTCCCTGTGCATAATAGCCCCCAAAGCGTGTGGAAATATCATAGGTAATAAGGCTTTCAGGCTTTGAAAAAAAGCTCACGCCAAAGGCCTTCCATTTATGTTGTGTGCCGCGTGCCAATGTATCATTTTTAAAATTAGTAGGATCAAATGATTTTTGCAGTTCTACATAATCATGAGAAATCCATGCGGTAAGGATACTCTGATTGCGATAATTAAAAACATAAGAAAGATATTCTTCATCATCGGTTCTCCTAAATGATTCATTAGTATATAAAAGGTAATATAATATAGGTCCATGAGATAAAACATTTCCCCCTTTCGGGAAAAATAAATAAGCAGCCTGCGGATTGATCTTAATGTAATTACTTCTCGGAACATAGCCCACTTCTGCATTGTAATTCTTTCCGACATATTCCTGCTGCCAGTTGATCAGCCAATGCCGGCTGCTGTATTGCAGGCTTGCGGCCTGTACAAAATCACGATTTTGCTTTCCGGGCGTAAAAGATTTTAAAGCCATCGCTTTACCGGTCCAAACATTATCCGGCGATGCCAGGTTATATTCCAATCCCAGGTTTCGGTTGTATTCTGTATAAACTCTTTTAGCGGAATCCGACAAGTCATTATAATGAAGAGATTGCTTGTTAACAAAGATCATCCCAATGTTTGATCTTGAAAAAACCTTCCGTTGAAAGGCAGCGACTGTAAAATTTTGTGCAGGGAGGTTTATGGAATTCACACTTTCTGTTTGCATATCCATAGCACCAATTCTCCAGTTTTTATTAAGTCTTCCACTTACTCTTGCCCCATAATTGATGGGGACACCTAACCCGATACGCCTTGAGAAAAAAGGCCTTAGAGATGCATACCCAAAATTGGCAAATAAATCACCGTTTTCTAAAAAGAATTGCCGTTTTTCAGGAAAGAATAATTCATAGCGGTCAAGATTAGTTACCTGCTGATCTATTTCCACTTGCGAAAAATCCGGGTTAACAGTAAGATCTAAATTAAGGGAGGAGTTGATAGCAATCTTGGCATCCACTCCCACTTCGTTTTTGAATTTAGTATTTGTTTTATTTTGATAATTCTTACTTATTCCACCCAGAAAATAAGGGATGATTGAAATGTTGGCTTCTGAGGGAGGAGGAGGTTCATCCCATATAATGTTTCCGGTATAAGCCAGTGATGCTGTTGGAAACTGTCGTGGCATGGGTGCCCAGGAACTTTTCTCAGCAGATCGTATATCATTACGACTAAAATTAATACCCCACTTATTGACTCCATTTTTGTAACGCATGGTTGAGAATGGAATTGCCATTTCGAATACCCATTTGTCTTCATAATTTTTCACCTCGGACGTCCATTTGTTATCCCAGTTCAAATCCACTTTGCTACCGTCATACATGGTGCCATCCCACTGAGCGCCCGCAGCATTGGCACCAAAAGAAAAGCCATTGGTGAGATCATTAAAGGGATCAATGAAGACCAAAAAATTATCGTTTTTACCAAATGAGAAATCACGCCGGAGCGACTGCACAAAATAGCGGCCCGGCTGTAATTTATAACAAGTGGCTATGAGATAAAAATTATGATCGTCGTAGCACATGCGCACCTCTGTTTTTACTCGTGCATAGGACGTGTCCATTGGAAGCACCATGTAAAAATTGTGGGCAGAGTCCGCCTGACGCCATGCTTCATCATCTATTGATCCGTCCACCTTTACAGGTGTGGTAGCCCTATGAATGTGCAACTGATAGGCCTCGTTCTTTTTTTGTGCGAATGCGTTAAAAAAAAACAGGAAAAGAAAGCTGGAAATAAAAAATACAATTCTCTTAAGAATGTTAATTGGGTATCCTTTCAATACATTTTTTTTGACTGATTATTGTGTTAGGTTGAAATATCTCTAAGCATCTGAAAATCAGGATTGAAAGATATTTTATATCTGTTAATTCTTCAAATAAACGCGTTTATTCTATTTTTCAATAACCCCATTTCTTCATAATTTTTAAATCTTCCTTTGCACAATCAAGTGGTTTTTTTCCCTGGTAAGATTCCTGCTCAATAATGAATTCAGTGGTGCCTCCTAATTTCTTAAAAAGATCAACTATTTCCTTCACCGGCAGCAATCCTTTACCAAGAATAGTGCTTTCATAATTATCCCCCATTTCTCCTTTGCCTTTTGTTTTAATTTCATCTTTCACGTGCATGCTTTCAAAGCGGCCAGGATGCTTTTTCAGAATATCCAATGCCCTTCCTCCTGCACCATACATATTACCAATATCAATTTGCTGGAGCACTAAAGCGGGATCGGTATGCTCCAGAATGATGTCGTATATCTGTTTGCCGTTCAGCGAATATTTGAATTCAAAATCGTGATTGTGGTAACCAAATTTTAATCCCGATTTTTTACACAGTTCACCAGACTTATTGAAAATATCGAGGAAGGCAATAAGATCATCATAATTTTTTCTAAGACTTTCATCCAGCCATGGGCTTATTACATAAAGTTGACCTACGGTTGCAGCATCATCAACAGTTTGTTTCCATTTATCGGTAAAATCATTTTTTGATTTGTCCCAATCCTTATCTGACATTACCGTGTGGCCGCTTGGCATTTTAAGCCCAAGATTGTCAAGCACTTTTTTAAACTCAGTGGCGGTGTATCCATAAAATTTCCTGTCAATATAATTGGCATGTTCTACATATTTGTAACCCATTGCAGCAAGTTGTTTTAGAGTGCTGTGAGGATCAATTTTCATATCATCACGTACTGAATACAACTGGAAGCCTAATATAGTATCCGGAGCTTTATTATTTGCAAAAAGGGAATCAGATAAAACCATAGATCCGGCAATCGTAAGAGAGCTGTTTATAAGAAATTTTCTTCTTGATAACTGCATCATTTTTGGGTTTTTTGTTGAGTAAAATGTTAAGGGTGTAATTTAATTGTATTTATCGAAAATACGTTTTTT
>JBDTIC010000110.1:0-4080 GCA_039936595.1 Ginsengibacter sp.
AATTGCTTTTTCCCTGATCATCTCTAAAGCGGTAAGGTGAACACCACCATTCAGCGACCAGCACCATGCGCTTCCGTAAACACCGTGAAGAAGAATGACCAATGGGCAACCTGTCATTTCTTCAATTCCCCGAGGCACAAAAACACAAATATCGCCACGCCCTTTCAGGTTCGGGCTTTTGACCGTGATAAATCTCAGGTAATCATTTTCAAACTTTGGGTTCGATATTTCTATTGTTCTGAATGCTGTCATTTTAAAACGTGATGACTCCCTTTGCATTTTTTCCTTTTAGTAAATCGTCAAATGCCTTGTCGAGTTGCGATAAAGAATAAGTCCTGGTAATTAATTCTTCCAATAAGAGTTGTTTATTTTCATAATGGTTAATAATAGCCGGAAAGTCAATTTGGGGCCTGCACTTGCCATACAAAGGATTTAGGTAAATTTTATCCCATTCAAACAAATTCATGTCAATGGTGATGGGTTCCTCTATTCCGCTTACCTGTATCGCTGTTCCGGCATTTCTTACCATGGCCAGCGGAGACGCACCTAAAGCAGGGATGGCGGTGCATTCAAAGGCATAGTCTGCGCCTCTTTCCTGTAATATCTTTTTTACTTTTTGTGCAGCTTTCAATAAGTTCGTATCATTTTTATTAGCAATAATGACATGAGTAGCACCCATCTTCTCCGCCATTTTCAGGCGGTTTTTCTTAATGTCAATGGCAATAATCTCTTTGGCACCGGAAAGACTGGCAGCTTGTATCACATTTAAGCCAACTCCGCCAACTCCGATCACCACTACAGATGAGCCAGGTTTTACTTTTGCTGCATTGACCACAGAGCCATAACCTGTCATCACGCCACAGCCAATAATAGCCGCCGCAGTGAAAGGCATTGTTGCAGAATGATTTTTGACGACGGCGGCCTCTTTTACTAAAGTAAATTCAGACAAAGTTCCGAGGTTGAAGGAGCGGTCAATATTTTTAAGATGAAACAGGCTACCCATATCGTGGGCATGTCCACCCTTATTTTTTCCGGTAACGGGAGAATTATTTTCGCAGATATGTAGATTCCCTTCTTTGCATTGAAAGCAATGGCCACAGGGTATGGCCCAATTCAGGATTACTGAATCACCCTTCTTAAAGCCCTTCACATTACTCCCCGTTTTAAAAACAATTCCTGCCCCTTCATGGCCGAGTATCATCTGTTTGCCCCATTTGAGAGAATCGTAGTCGGTATGACATATACCAGCAGCTTTTATTTGAACTAAAACCTCATCTGCTGCTGGTTCATCCACTTCTATCTCTTCAATCGAAAAGTTTCCTTTCCCATCAGTTATTGCCGCTTTGCACTTGATCGTTTCCGGGGCCATATAGTGAGTGGTGAATGGTGAATTGTGAGTTGTGAGAGGTAAGTTGAGCCCTCAATTAGGAAAGTAGAAGCCATTTATTTATAAGATCAACGGATTCAATGCTGAATCAGCAAATGTTCCTACCTCTTTACTCATCAGCCACGTTTTCAGATCGTCCTCCTGGAAGGAATTGGTTGGCTTGATGATCTTAGCGCCATCAGCAATAAAAATGATGGTAAATATTTCACGCATGATATCAGATTGATTGCCTGGCGCATTGTGGATGGTAAAACCATAATGCCAGGTAGCATCTCCTGCTTTCATGGTTTTAGCCCGGCTTATTTCAAACTGGTTATCGCGTACGTATTTATCAAATTCACTTTCTGACTCATCAGAAATTTCATAATTAAAAACGCATCCTTTTTTTTGGGATCCAGAGGCAAAGGTGAGCATGCCCATATCCACATCAATATCAACCAAAGGCATCCACATCGTTACCGTATTATGTGTATCTATCGGCCAGTAATATTGATCCTGATGCCATGGCGTAGGCCCTCCGCCAGCTTCTTTGAATAGTGCCTGGTCATGATAGAGGCGTACTTTTTCAACTCCTAGCAAGTCGGCGGCAACTTTTGCGAGCCTTTTTGATAACACCATTTTTTTTACTCCTGCATCATGGCGCCACAAGTTCATAATTTGTAAAAAAGCTTTTCCGTAGGTATCGCGGTCTTCCATTTTTCTTTTTTCAGTATTGTATTTCATTGCTGCGGCAGAGATCACTTTATGATAAGCATCTATTTCGTCAGGCGATAACAAACTGTGGGTAAGTGTATGGCCGTCTTTCCTGAACTGACGTATCTGTTCTTCAGGAATATTTATTACATCATTCAGTTCCGGCAGGGATGTGGTCATTGTGTTCATAGCTATTTTTTAGACGAAGTAACTGTAAATATCAGAGATACAAAAGGTTATTTTTGGTAAATTAATAGTGTATTTTATCCTATCTTGTAATTATAGCCACATTTTAAGTAGAATAAGCAATGTTAAAAGCATCCTTAGAAGTAGTCACAGCCCCTCAAAGCACTTCATTCGTAATACAGAGGTTTGATAGGAAGGGTTTTGAAGCACCCTTTCATTATCATCCGGAATACGAACTGACCTATATCACTGAAGGCGAAGGCAAACGTTTTGTAGGAAATAATATGACTGGTTTCCAGGAGGATGATATAGTTCTTATCGGTTCTAATCTGCCTCATTGCTGGAAGTTGGCTTCAAAAAATTCAAAAGCGGGTTCAATCGTTATTCAATTTAAAAGTCAATTTTTGAAAAATGATTTTTTTAAGTTTCCGGAAATGGGGAACATTCAGAAGTTACTTTCAAAATGCAGTGCTGGTATCGAGTTCAATGGCAAGATTAAAGAAATGATCAGGGACGGCATGTTGAGCGCATTAAATGAAAAGAATGATTTTAAAAAACTGATGATCCTGCTGAATATTTTAAACAGGCTTTCACTCACAAAAGATTTTAATCTGCTGAATAAAAGAGACCTGGTCGCAGAACAATCTGATTACAACCGCGAACGTGTTAATAAGGTTTTTGCTTACATTGTCGATCACTTTCGTAATGAAGTTTCTTTGAATGAAGTAGCAGAAACCATAGGGATGACATCCAATGCTTTTTGCAAATACTTTAAAAAGGTCACCCGAAAAACATTTATGGAAACAGTAATTGACTACCGGATCAATTTTGCCACACAGCAATTAATTGAAACCGATAAAAGTGTAGCAGATATCTGTTTCGACTGTGGATTCAGGGATATTTCACATTTTTACAAAATGTTTTCAGCCAGGAAAGAGGTGAGTCCATCTATTTACAGAAAGCAATTCTTTATGGAAACAGGTGATAAATAATGCCGGTTCTATAGTCCAATGCCGATTGCGCAATATTGTGCTCAGCATCTGTTGAATTATTGAACATCAGAATAGACTGCCCTTATTCCATAAGATCCCAGGACTCAGTTAAAGACACATTTGGTATAAAATAAAGTTTAAGGGTCTCTTACTCCAGCTCAAGTACCTGTACTTCATTTCCAAATTGGGACAACGCCTCCTGAAGGCGAACGGCGTGTGTGTCTGTTATGAAGACCTGTCCGTTATTACGGTGGCATACATATTCCAAAAGATTTTTGATTCTTTTCTCATCCAGCTTTTCAAAAACGTCATCCAATAGCAAAACCGGTGCGAAGCCTTTTATATCTTTTAGTATTTCAAACTCTGCCAGCTTACAGGCAAATAACAGGCTTTTCCTTTGACCCTGCGAGGCAATGATTTTAAAAATATTTTCATTGAGCGAAAAGATAATTTCATCCTTGTGGATACCGGTATTGGTTCTTTGATTCAGCCTGTCCCTGTGGCGCGAAGCAACTAATAATTCGTCAAATTTGTTTTCATTGAGCTGGCTGTTATATTCCGGCACTACAATTTCTTTGTTGCCTGAGATGTGCTGATAAAATTGTTGTATAAGAGGAAAAAGTTTTTGTGTGAATTCTTTCCTGACGTGATGAATATATTTTGCAGGGTTTATTAACTGCATATCGAGGATTTCTAAAAGCGAAAGATCAAAAGTGTTCTTAGATGCTTCATTTTTTAAGAAGCTATTTCTTTGCGCCAGCACCTTATTATAGATTATGAGCTCTTGCAGGTATTGGGTATCTGCCTGGCTGATGAGCGTAT
>JBDTIC010000111.1:0-5166 GCA_039936595.1 Ginsengibacter sp.
GTGGGAAAAGCCGGCAGGAGTTGCTTCACCCGCTTTTCATTTACAGCACGTCCGGGGCGTAATTGACAGGCTCTTTACTTATGCGAGGAAAGAGCAATTGAACGAAGAGCAGATGTATTCTTTGTCAGTTGAAGGCAATCCACAAAAAAGCACATCCTCTTTAAGAGAATTAACCGAACAACTTGATCAACAGATTAACCACGCTATAAAAGAATTGATGGATGTAAAAGAAGACACGCTTACCGAGGCGCGTGGAGTAGGAAGGAAACAGATACCCACTACATTAATTGGCTTATATGTTCATGCTGCAGAACATTCGATGAGGCATATAGGACAATTGTTGGTAACCGTCAGAATTGTGAATGATACAAATCAGAATGCATAAGTAGCAAATTAAAATATAGGTTTTTCTAAAAATTCTTTGATAGATTTTCTTCTTAAATTATTGTTGGCATACTGATTCCCGATCCAAAATATTCAGTTGTGCTCATTTAAAAAGAACGATCGTAAATATTTGTACAGTCCTCCCAGGCATATTATCGCTGTTACAAAAGTTGTTACCAAAAGTTTGATTTTGATTTCAACACCAGTAAGAACAAAACATAGTCCAAAGTACACAAGGCCAATAACAATGAATTTCAGTATTAAATTTTGAAGAGGAACCAACTGCAAAAATGAGCTTTTTAAAATATGGGCAGAATGCCATAAATAATAGACTGCCTGGCAAAAAGTCGATATCACAATTGAAAGAGCAATTCCTCTTGTTCCCATTGTTGGGTAAAGAATCAACATAAAACTCATTGCAACGACAATATCCAGTATAGAACCTAAAAGCACTTTTTTGCCTTGAGCAAAGCATTGCAAGATCACACTATAATTGTTGATGCGCATGGGTATAATAAAGATGCTGATTACAAAGATGGGTAATGAAGCATTATATTTATCATCAAAGGCTAATGAAAAAAGTTCTGTTCTGAAAAAGAAAAGAAAAAAGAATAAAGGGAATACTACGATAGAAAGAATATTAAAGCTTTCCCGGTACAGTTTTATAATCCTGGGGATTAGCCCGGTATTCCGCGATATTTCGATCAATAAAAAATTCCCTGTCACGCTTATTAGCAAGCCAAATAGGGGAATCTCAAATGAGCCATTGAAGAATACTGCAAAATCGGAAGCCGTAAGAAAATACAAAAGGAAGGCCTTATCCAGCCATTTGGAAATTACTGCTAATACATCGCTCATGCCTAAATATCCCCAATGAAATAAAAATTTATTTTCACCAGTTTTTTCTCCCTTCACATCGTTATTGCCGGCAGGTATGACTGTTACTACACATAGCTTGATAAAAGATAGAATAGTGATACCGCCAACCAGGGCAAATAAAGAATATCCGGTGAGCAGTATATAAATGTGCCAACCTAAAAATAAAAGTGCATAAAAAAGATTAATGATCCCTGAGGCTTTTTCTTTTCCTCTTTTAATGAAAAGTGTTTCGGATGCCGTGGTAATATTTTGAATGACAATAAAAAGGATCAAAAGGAATTTCAAAGAAGTATTAAAGTTTTTTGCAAAAGCAAAAAACAGGCATAGCACTAAAATCCACAACGCGCTGTAGAATCTGACTAAAATCTTTTTATTATTTTTTATGAATGAAAAAAGAAAATTTAAATTGGTAGAAAAAATGACCGCTGAAATTCCGAAGCTAATGATAACATTAACAATATTTGCGTACATCCACACACTCTGAAATTCTCCATAATCTTTGTAACTTAGTTTCCGTGAGTAAATAATCATTATAATGAAAAGAGCAATGAGCGGGAGTATCTTAGAGACAAACAACCAGAAATATTTTTGGATTGAAGCTGTTTTATAATTTTGGATAAGAGTGTATGCCATACCATTTTTTGAAAAGATAGCCGGAGGTGCATTTCAAGTCCGATAGTCATCGGATGTCGTATCGATTTCGGTCCCAAACATTCCCTATACAGGGGCTGGCCCGTGATTAGTGCCAGCCTGCCTAGGCAGGTCCTCACAAACCCACTTGCCTGCGACATTCTGATTTACACCCCACACGGGCTAATTTATAAAGATGAATATTCTTTAGGGATTATTCTTCTAAAATGGTGTCAAATTACATGTTTATTATAAAATAACGCAAGTTAATTACCTGATAAAGCGGTAATAATAAATATAATACAAATTAGTTTTCGCCCAGGATGAATTGTAAAAGGCTTTTCGCTTTTTCTTATCTTCGCTGCCAGTTATGAAAAATATCAGGAACTTTTGCATTATTGCTCATATTGACCACGGTAAAAGTACGCTGGCCGACCGTTTGCTCGAATTTACCCATACCGTAAGCGACCGTGAAATGCAGGCGCAGGTTCTTGACAACATGGATCTCGAACGGGAAAAGGGTATTACAATAAAAAGCCACGCGATACAAATTAATTATAAGTTTGAGGGCACGGAATATATTTTGAACCTGATTGATACTCCCGGGCATGTAGATTTTAGCTATGAAGTGAGTCGTGCGCTTGCAGCCTGCGAGGGAGCTTTGCTTTTGGTAGACGCCACACAGGGAATACAGGCACAAACGATTTCTAATTTATATCTTGCTATTGACAATGACCTGGAGATCATTCCTGTATTGAATAAAATAGATATGGATGGCGCCATGATAGGTGAGGTCGAAGATCAGATCATAGAATTAATAGGCTGTAAACCAGAAGATATTCTGCATGCAAGCGCTAAAACGGGTGTTGGAATCGAGGCAATTCTCACGGCAATTATCAAACGGATTCCAGCACCAACAGGTGACGAACAAGCGCCGCTCCGTGCATTGATCTTTGATAGTGTCTTTAATAGTTTTAGAGGTATTATCGTGTATTACCGCATTTTTAATGGGGTGTTGAAGAAGAATGATAAAATTAAATTTTCAAATACAGGTAAAGAGTACACAGCTGATGAAGTAGGTATATTGAAAATTGGAATGATGCCAAAGGACGAGGTGAAGGCAGGGGATGTAGGCTATGTTATCACAGGCATTAAAAATGCCAAAGAAGTAAAAGTGGGCGATACAATAACTACTACCGCCAATCCGTGTAAAGAGTCCATAAAAGGTTTTGAAGAAGTAAAGCCAATGGTTTTTGCAGGAATTTTTCCGGTAAATACCGATGAGTTTGAAGAGCTGAGGGATTGTATGGAGAAGCTTCAGTTGAATGATGCCTCACTCACATTTGAGTTAGAAACGTCACAGGCATTGGGTTTTGGTTTTCGTTGCGGTTTCCTTGGGATGTTGCACATGGAAATTATCCAGGAAAGGTTGGAACGTGAATTTAATCAGACAGTAATTACCACAGTCCCCAACGTAAGCTTTATTGCCTATACTACCCGGGGTGAAAAGCTGATCGTAAATAATCCTACCCAAATGCCCGACCCTAGCAGGATTGAAACAATTGAAGAGCCTTTCATTAAAGCCCAGATCATTACCAAGCCGGAATATATAGGCAATATCATGACACTATGCATAGGTAAACGAGGTAACCTAACGAACCAGGGCTATTTAACACCAACACGTGTAGAGCTTAGTTTTGAAATGCCTCTCACAGAGATCGTTTTTGACTTTTACGACAGGCTGAAAAGTGTAACACGCGGTTATGCTTCATTTGATTATCATCCGATAGGGTATAGGGCAAGTGATATTGTAAAAATGGATATTTTATTAAATGGTGATAAGGTAGATGCATTAAGTTCTTTAATTCACAGGATTCGTGCGCAGGATTTTGGAAAGAAACTTTGCGAGAAATTAAAGGAACTTGTCCCCCGTCAGCAATTCCAGATTGCCATTCAGGCAGCAATCGGCGCTAAAATCATTTCACGAGAAAACATCAGTGCCATACGAAAAGACGTAACTGCTAAATGCTATGGCGGCGACATAAGTCGTAAGCGTAAGTTGCTGGAGAAACAGAAAGAGGGTAAAAAGAGAATGAAACAAATAGGCAATGTCGAGGTGCCTCAGGAAGCATTCCTGGCCGTGTTGAAACTTAACGATTAAACAAAATTCCAATCTTATTTCTTACAAAAAAATAAATTATGGCTACTATTAAATTAGATGAGGAAATGAATATCGAAGTGAAAGTTCAGCTTATTAGTAAAGGAAGCGATACTCCTCTATCAGGAAATGAATTTTCTGTGCGACTTTATGATAAGGATTTATTCAATGATGATTTTCTTGGTGAAACCACGGTTAAGGAAGGCATCGCTACATTTAATTTAAATCGTGAAGACTTTTCAGGGCCTTTGAATCTGGATGATAAACCTGATTTTTATTTCGTAGTCTATAAGGGCGGTAGAGAGATATTTAAGAGTAAAGTAATGGATGATATCGTTCTCTCAGACCTTGAAAAATTTATTATGAAAGAAGGAAAAGTAATTGATCTTGGAACATTTCTAATAGACACCAAAGGGAATGACTCTGGCCAATAATGAGCCGTTAGCTTTGAGCTATCCGCCTTTACTTTTTATTGATATTACTTTTCTATCTCATCGTGTTGATAAAAACAATTAATCATATATCTTACAGCCATAAACCAGGAAATGTAAAAATCAACTGTTCATGGCCAAAACAACGACTGCCGATATCTATTCCATTACTAATGAAACCATTAAGTCGCCACCGGAGACGTTTAGATCCAAACTTAAATTTCTGGGTCCCGGTTTTATACTTTCCGCATCTATTGTGGGGTCTGGTGAACTGATTGCCACTACGATCCTGGGTGCAAGGGGAGGGTTCGTTGTCTTCTGGATCATTATTGTAAGCTGTTTGGTAAAAGTAGCTATACAACTGGAATTTGGTAAACGTGCTATTGTATCTGGTGAAACACCTATGCAATCTTTTGCAAAACTTCCTGGTCCCAAATTTAGAAAAATTAACTGGGCAGTGATTATAGTATTTTTTCTCACTGTACTTAAGATAGTGCAGGTTGGCGGAATGCTTGGAGGATCCGCGATTGTCTTGAGCATGCTTTTTCCATCATTGCCTGTAATGGTTTGGGCCATTGCCATAGGGCTGCTGATAGCAATATTAATCTCAAAAAATTATTACAAGCTCATTGAAAAGTCTTCATTGGTTATGGTGGTAGCATTTACGATTTTGACCATAACTTC
>JBDTIC010000112.1:0-2576 GCA_039936595.1 Ginsengibacter sp.
AAAAAAGACGAAGAAGATCCTTTGTACAAAGATGCTTACCTGCCACGTAAATTTAAAATTGGACTTTGTATTCCTCCAAACAATGATATAGATGTGTTTGGAAACGATCTTGCTATGATTGCCATCATTGAAAATGATCAACTGGTGGGTTTCAATTTTGCTGTCGGTGGTGGCTTGGCTTTTACTCCCGGCAATCCCGACACTTACGCTCGATTGGCAACTGTGATAGGGTTTGTACCGGCAGGAGAAAAAACTTTTAAGGCGATCTATGAAGTAATAACGGTACAAAGAGATTTTGGCGACCGTGTTGACAGGAAACAGGCCAGGGTAAAATACACGCTGGATAAAATGGGTGTGGATAAGTATAAAGAAGAAGTAGAAAAGCGCACAGGTTTTAAGTTTGAAGAAGCCAGGCCATTTGTTTTTAACAAACGGGAAGATTATTATGGATGGCAGCAGGACCATAAGGGGAGTTGGCATTACACCGTTTTTGTGGAGAATGGCAGAGTGCTCGACAATGAACAGGTAGCTATGAAGACGGCGCTATACAAGGTGGCAAAAAATGTAAAAGTTACTTTTCGCTTTACAGCAAACCAAAAGATCATAATAAGTGATGTAGATCCGAAAGACAAGGAAGCGGTTGATGAAATTTTAAACGAGTTTAAAATTATTGAGCATACTGAAAGTGCAAGCATACTGCGCAAAAACTCAATGGCCTGCGTGGCGCTACCTACATGCCCTTTGGCGCTTGCAGAATCTCAGCGCTATCTGCCTTTTTTTCTTACAAAAATTGAAGCCCTGTTGGATAAATATGATCTTTCAAATGAAAATATTATAACCAGGATGACAGGTTGTCCCAACGGTTGTGGCCGATCTTCCGTATCAGAAATTGGCTTTATCGGTTCTGCCTTAGGAAAATACAATCTTAATTTAGGCGGCGATCATGAAGGATACAGGCTAAATCGTTTATATAAAGAAAGCCTTAATGAAGCAGAACTTTTAGCAGAGCTCGATACACTGTTTGCAGATTTTAAAAACGAAAGAATGAATAATGAATCATTCGGGGATTATACTCATAGGACTAGATTTGCTATTCCGGCCTGACGGTAACCGTCTGACCAGCACAGGGCTTAGGGTTCACACCAGTCAGACAGAGACCGTCAGACTGAAAATAAAAAATTAATATTGGCAACAATATCACCTACATTAGAAATTATCACTTCACCGGAAGCCACCAGTGAGAACAACCTATTCCCTATTTTCCTGAAACTGGAAAATCTATCATTGTTGATAATTGGCGGCGGAAATGTAGCACTTGAAAAATTAAATACTGTACTAAATAATTCCCCAAAAACAAGGATAAGGCTGGTTGCAATTCAGATCAGTGATTCTATCCGGCAAATTGGAGAATGGAGAGAGAATATCGAACTGATTGAAAGGCCATACACTGCTGACGATCTCGACCATGCTGATATAGTGATCGCCGCCGTAGATGATATCAATGTCAGCAGGCAGATAAAAGACGATGCCGCACAAAAAGGAAAATTGATCAATGCAGCAGATAAGCCAGACCTGTGTGATTTTTATCTGGGCTCTATCGTCAAAAAAGGTAATCTTAAAATTGCCATCTCTACCAACGGAAAATCTCCTACCATAGCTAAACGGATGAAAGAGGTAATCAATACGCTGATCCCCGATGAAATGGAAAACGTATTGGACAATATGCAAACCATACGTAACGGAATAAATGGAAACTATGATGACAAAGTAAAGCAGTTAAACGATATTACTAAAGTACTGATAGCCAAACAAACCACCCTCCTTCCTCCTTCCAGTCCACATGCCAGGAAATGGCAAAGCATCGTAAAATGGAGCTTGCTTGCATTTTTATTTATGATCTTAGGCCACACCATTCTTTCTTATATTCCATTTGAAAGTGTTGTGGAAGAAACTAAAGAAATAATTGCGATAGTTGACAAAAAGGCCTTTCTGATGATGCTTCTTTGTGGCTTTCTTGCACAAATGGCGGACGGCTCTCTCGGTATGGGATATGGCACTATTTCAACAACTTTCCTTCTTGCTAATGGCGTCAATCCTGCGATCGTCAGCAGCCGGGTACATTCAGCACGGGTTTTCTCAAGCGGCGTATCAGGATACAGCCATCATCGCTTTGGCAATATCAATAAAAAGTTATTCAAGGCATTGGTAATCCCTGGTGTTGTAGGTGCCATACTGGGTGCGACACTGGCTTTTTATGCACAAAAATATTCCACATTTGTTCGCATACCGGTTTCGCTATACACGGTTTACCTGGGATTCTTTATTATTAAAAAAGGGTTTAAAAGACGTGATCCTCACAACAAAGTAAAACGTGCAGGATGGCTCGCATCTGTTGGTGGTTTTACTGACGCCTTTGCAGGTGGTGGCTGGGGTTCATTGGTAACCAGCACACTTATCTCAAAAAGAAAAAGTCCTCGTTATGTAATAGGTTCTGTGTGTTTAGCGGAATTTTTTGTAGTACTGGCGAGTTCAATTACCTTTTTTATTTTCTTAAAAAGCATTCCATTTTTAGATGT
>JBDTIC010000113.1:0-2894 GCA_039936595.1 Ginsengibacter sp.
GAAGCGGTATGGATTGCAGCAGAAATGCGGGCTGGTGCAGCGTATGCACATTCTGCTTTGGCAATGGACGAAATAATGGCCTCTGAAAATCAAGAATTAAAAAAATCGGTTTAATCTTAAACGAGTCGAAATATTCAGATGCGATTTTTTTAGCTTTAAGAAATTCATTTGAAGATTCTCTTATTGACAATGTGTTACCAACATAGGTGTGGAAAATATAGGTTCAAAATAAAATTCAAACTAATTAAAATCTATGAGTGTTTATCATGTCAGGTACACAAGAACAAAATAGATTAAATGAAAATTATACCAAAAATAAAAAATGGTTGAAGTGGGGTCCCTACTTATCCGAGAGGCAATGGGGCACCGTAAGAGAGGACTATAGTGCAGATGGAGATGCCTGGAATTACATTACACACGATATGTCGCGCTCAAAAGCATACCGTTGGGGAGAAGATGGAATTGCCGGAATTTCTGATGACAAACAAAGAATTTGTTTTGCCATCGCTTTATGGAATGGTAAAGATGAAATTTTAAAAGAAAGGCTTTTTGGGCTTACACCCAAATATGGAAATCATGGAGAAGATGTAAAGGAATTGTATTACTATTTAGATAATACGCCTACTCATTCCTACATGAAATACTTGTATAAATATCCGCAGGCAACATTCCCCTATAACGAACTGGAACAAAAAAATAAAAACCGCGGTAAGAATGAGGAGGAATACGAAATTAGTGATACCGGCCTATTTGATGATGGTCGTTATTTTGATGTTTTTATAGAATACGCAAAAAATAACGAAGAAGATATTTGTATTAAAATTTCTATCCACAACAGGTCACAAGAAAATGCACCCGTTACTGTACTACCCACTTTATGGATGAGGAATCTCTGGTCTTACGGATTAATAAAAGAAAGGCCTGTTATTGAATTGGTGGAACAAACTACTGATGTTGGTGAAGTGAAAATTACTTATAACAAAATAGGAGCTTATTCATTTTACTTTCAAACTCCTGAAAGAATTTTATTTACCGAAAATGAAACTAATAACAGCCGGTTATACAATATCCCTAATAAAGATCCTTATCTAAAAGATGCTTTTCACAATGCTGTCATTAATAATAGTTATAAGGAATTTGATGATAAAAAAAGCGGTACCAAATGTGCACCTGTTTATTATTTTGACGTGGAAGCGCAGAGTTGCGTCACATTTAGATTACGCCTGAGTAAACAACAGTTGGCAGATCCGCTTGGCAATAGTTTTGATGAAATATTCGCCCAACGTTTACAGGAAGCCGACGAGTTCTATGATCATTTAATTAGCTGTCAAAATTCAGACTTAAAAAATATTCAACGCCAGGCTTATGCAGGCATGTTGTGGAATAAGCAGTTTTATTATATTGATATCCCCGATTGGCTGAAAGGCGACGCCGGCCAGCCACCACCACCCGAACAAAGAAAACAGGGGCGAAACAGTGAATGGAAGACTTTAAATAATCAGGACATTATTTCCATGCCCGATAAATGGGAATATCCCTGGTATGCTGCGTGGGACCTGCCATTTCATTGTATTCCCTTAGCATATCTCGATGTGCAGTTTGCCAAAGATCAATTGATATTGTTATTAAGAGAATGGTATATGAATCCTTATGGCCAGTTACCCGCTTATGAATGGTCTTTCAGTGATGTAAACCCACCGGTACACGCATGGGCCTGCCTACAGGTATATAAAATGGATAAAGAAAACACCGGCCTTGGCGATACTTTATTTCTGGAAAGAACTTTTCAAAAACTACTTATCAATTTTACATGGTGGGTAAACCGCAAAGACAGACTGAACAATAACGTTTTCGAAGGAGGTTTTTTAGGGCTTGATAACATTGGATGCTTTGATAGAAACAGCGTACCGGCAGGCGGACACCTGGAGCAGGCTGATGGTACGGCATGGATGGGCATGTATTGTTTAGACATGCTGGAAATAGCGCTGGAACTGGCGCAAACTAATAAAGCTTATGAAGACCTTGCAACTAAATTTTTTGAACATTTTACTTATATCGCAAGTTCGATCAATCACATCAGGGAAGATTTTAAAGGGGCGTGGGATGAGGAGGAAGGATTCTTTTATGATGTTTTAAAAATGCCTGACAAAAGCTTTATACCGGTGAAGGTGCGGTCTTTAGTTGGACTTACTTCCTTATTTGCAGTGCATGTAATTGATAAAGCCTTATTGAAAAAACTACCCGACTTCCATCGCCGCCTGAAATGGTTTGTAAATTATCAACAGAAAAATGACCAATACCAGGTGATAGAAGATACTGGCAAAAAAGATAAGATACTGCTTTCCTTAGCTCCTTATAAAAGATTAAAAAAAATCTTATGTGCTTTGCTTGATGAAAATGAATTTTTATCACCAGTGGGAATTCGGTCACTTTCAAAAATTCATGAAACGCCTTACCGTATTAATATTGAAGGCGAAGAATTTGGGCTTAATTACCAGCCCGGCGATTCTAACTCTTCATTATTTGGAGGAAACTCTAACTGGCGTGGCCCGGTTTGGATGCCTATGAACTACTTGCTGGTATTGGCTTTGGAAAAATATTACCAATATTTTGAAGAAGAATTAAAAGTGGAGCTGCCATCTCATTCAGGGAATACGGTTAACCTGGCAATAGTTGCTGAAGATCTACGAAAGCGGCTCACCGGAATTTTTACAACTGACAATGAAGGGAAAAGAAGAGTAAACGGACAAATAGACTTATTTAATAGCGAGCCTTTTTTCAAAGATTTGATTTTATTTTATGAATTTTTTCATGGTGATAATGGAAAAGGAGTAGGGGCCTCGCATCAAACCGGATGGACGGGTATTATTGCGGAGATAATAAGGTGTAGAGAG
>JBDTIC010000114.1:0-3941 GCA_039936595.1 Ginsengibacter sp.
TGAAAGAAAATTTTACTCACATTAATTTTGGATGGCTGGGATATTGGGCTCCTGATGAAAAGACAATAGGTACGCAACCGGATATGCTGGAGTATGCTACAAGCAGGGCTGCAGCATGGGATTGTCCGATTGGGATACAGACCAATTTAAAGAAATTTGATGAACATCCCAGGACGCCGGATAACTTTGAAGTAATGAGAAGATGGGAAGATGTAAGAGTGAATGACTGGCTTACCAAAGAACAAAAGTTGTCCCTTCAAAACTTACAGCAGGAGCACATATTACTGGTCAACGAGAAAAATGAATTTGAGTTACAACCGTATGACCAGGTAATGAATGTAGCCAATAACAGTAGGGAAGTGCGGGCATTTATTTTTGAACGGGGTAATAGTATGTATGTAGTTTACTGGCACATCTCAGGTACTAAAAAATTAGAACTACCCTTAAACCATAAAAACGTAACTGTGATGGACAATTTACAAAAGAAATCTTCGGTTTCTTTTTCCAAAAGTGGAGCTAACATTACGGTCCCGGTTAGTAACAGAAGATATATTAAGGCTACTGGAATTACAAAAGATCAAATTATAATGGCTTTTCAAAATGCCAGAATTATATGATGTGACTTGCGTTGAATGGTCTATATCATTCATCAATTTAGACTTCGGTTTATTAGTGGAAAGATACAAGTTGCAAGTGTGATCCACTTAAAACCTTGATAGAATATGGAATCGTTGAAACCTTAAACCTTATTTCCTTATCAAATTAGCATAAATAAATAAAGTAATAAGGTTAATATCAAATTATTTTTCAAGTTCTACCAAGGTTTTGAAAAATGAAAATTGAAATCCATTATCTATATCGAAGTAATAATTATTTTCAATACTCACCTTTGACGGGTGAGTTAATCATTTTTAACCCGAATTTGCTTTAAGATATGGCGCAAAAAAATAAATTTTCACGAAGGGATTTTGTTGTTAAATCGGCTACCGGTTTTGCGGGTATTGCTGTGTCAAAATATATCTCAGGAGCAAATGGGATTCCTGGAAAAGAAGCCCCAATACATTCGATTATCAGCCCACCCGGATCATTTAATTCGGCAGTAGAAAATCTGCCGGAAGAAAAGCCTTATGATTATCATAAGAAATTATCAGGAGATCCGATTCATACGTGGAAGAGGAATGTTGACTATAAACCATCATCAGACGAAATGTCAATCGCAGACAAGGGATGGAAGATAATCTATAAGCAAACAGATTCACCGGTTCTTAAGACGGCAGTTTATGATGCACAAACTTATCTTGAAGTATCGATGGGTGTTTCAGTGGGCATCGAAACACAATCCTCACTTAATAATTGGAAGAAACTAAAATCCTGTATTATAGCAGGCACTCGAGAGGAATTGCCAGGTTGCGGTACTACTTTGACACATTCAAAAGATTATGAAATAACCGCGAATGAACACCACATTATCGTCTGTGGGTATGATGAGTCCGGAGCCATGTTTGGTATTTACCACCTGGAAGCCATGTTAAACCTGCGCGAAGCACCCTTTCTATCTAAAAATCTAAAGACGGTTCGCCATAGTTTATATAATACCCGTATGGTACTTTCATGGATGGGATGGATGGAATGGCCGGATCAATTATTGTCTCATTTGGTGCATGACGGATTTGACGGCATATTCGCTTCCGTATATGCCAATCCGAATGGAGACCGCACTACAGCCAATAATTCTACTGATTTTTATGCGCGGATACTATATAATGTGCGGCAACAAGATCCCGCTGTTATTAAAAATCTCATTAATCGCGCAGCACGATTCGGTATCAAGGTTTATACTCCCATAATATGGCAATATTTGGGAACATCTGAAAGTGAAGCCGGGCTTCGTAAATTGGTACGCGAAATGGTAAACCAGTTTCCTGAAATACGTGGTTATGTACTTCTTACTGAAGGGTTTTGGTATAAAGCGTGGGGCGGTGGGCATGGTGCCAGTAAGGAATATATGCAGGAATGGGCGCGTAACTGGTGTAAAGCAGTAGGCATTGTTGAAGATGAATGTCATCGTATAGATCCATCCATAGAAATACTTCCCTGGGAGTATAATATTGACTTCCGGCCTCAAAGCATCGACATAAAGAAGTATTTTATTCAGCAGCTTCCTGATGGAACTACTCCCCTTCTTACATGGGAAAATGGAAAGAGCTTTGTAATTGATAATATGCAGGGATATTTAAGAGATTACTCTTTAAGCCAGGTAGGGCCGGCAGAAGTAACGAGTGCACAGATCGATGAAGCCAATAAACGTGGGATGAAAGTCTTTTCTAAGGTGGACACTTTTGCCAGTTGGCAGTATGGAACCATACCTTATTTGCCTTGTCCATATCAGTGGTTCGATAGATATATGGCTCTTGAAAAAAAGGGAGTAAAAGGCACCTTAGAGAGTTGGAGTAGTGGTTACAAACCCAATTTTATAAGTAGGTTACGGGCCTGGACTTGTTGGAGTGATGCTCCTTCCAGAGACGAGCTTTTTGCTGCTACGGCTTCTGCTATATTCGGAAAAGAACAAAAGGATATAGTAATAAAAGCCTGGGATCATTTTAGCCAGGCCATACGACTTGTACCGGATACCGGGCCTAACATGGGAACTAACAATGCAATTGGTAATCCGCTTTTTTTTGAGGAACCTCCTTTACGGACTTTGACTTATAATTATTCATGGGAGGATCAGTCAAAAGTTCTTCATGTCAATCCTCACTGGCCTTTCACCGTTTCACGAATGGTTTTCTATCCGGATTTTACGAATAAAATTAATAAGGCAGAGCTTTATGCACGGAGTGCCACTGGAATAGAAATCAAAAATGACACTTTGATTTTACCGGTTTTTTTAAAATATCTTCAGATGGCCGTGGACCAAATGGAAGAGGGTCTTAAATTATATAGAGAAGCTGCATTGGCAAGTCCTGTTTTCAAACGGACACAGGCTGTAAAAGAAGTAATAGTAGCTGAACAGATGCAAAGAATGATGCAGAGCGATCATGCGATCCTTCAGTTTGAAGATCTTCGTTTACAGATGATGAAAGAAAAAAATGTGGGAGAAAAAAGAAGTATATTAGATCGGATGGAGAGGATTGTCGAAGACGAGATCGCAAGAACCCAATTGTCTTTACTGGCCGCTACACGCGACTCGCGACTCGGATTTCAGTTTGAACAGGATTATGTTTATACTCCATATTCATTGCAGGAAAAAATAGATGTTTTAAAAGAGACACTTAATAAGCAAATACCGGCTGCAAAAAGCATTGTCTGATTACAATTGAAAAAAGTAAAATTTCTAAAATGACCAAAAGAGGGCATAAATCAAAAATGCAAAACAACACGAGGAGAGCTTTCCTTAAATCATCTGCATTTGGTGTAGGAGCCTTACTTGGCAGCTCAATAATTGGAACTAGCAGTGCTACAACAAGAGATGTCAGTGAATCTTTAAAAGAAAAGGGTGAACAGCGCCTTAGTTTAGAAAAATTGGAAGCTTGGGAAGATTGGAAATATGGAATGTTTATTCACTTTGGCCTGAGTACATTTGTAGGTAAAGAAGTTCCGTATGGGTATGATAGCCCTTTGGAATATGCTCCCGACCATTTGGATGTAGACCAATGGGTACGAGTAGCAAAAGATTCAGGTATGAAATATGCAGTTCTCACTGCAAAACATTGTTCAGGCCACTGTCTTTGGCCGAGCAAGTGCACAGATTACACTGTAGAAAACAGTGGTAATAAAACGGATGTGGTACTTAAATTCATCAATGCCTGTAAGAGATATGATGTAAAAGCCGGGCTTTATTATAATTGTACAGATACTCATCACAAATTTGGTAGTGGTACATTATTAGACTTGAAACCCTCTCCTGTTTCAAATACTTACCCAAAGGGAATTGAGTCGCT
>JBDTIC010000115.1:0-5511 GCA_039936595.1 Ginsengibacter sp.
CCTGTAACTACTGCACCGGTACTGCGAACGGTCTTTACAATTTTTTCTGCAGATTTATCTACCAGATTGTGATCGTAAGACTGAAGTTTTATCCTGATTCTTTGAGACATTGTAAAGAACTTTTTTACCGAAAATTTTGTTTTTCGGAGTGCAAAAGTAGGTGTATACATTTAAATAACAAAAAAATTATTCCCTATCTTTAAAAATAATTGTTAACAGGATAACTGGCACTATATTTTCTGCTTTGTAATCTGTAAAATAAATTCTCTATATGCAACCTACTAATAACAATAATAAAGTGTCCAACAAAGACGAATTATCTGAAGAGATTGATTCAGTACATGATCGAAATGAATTGAAAAAAGAGAATGTTGCTGTGTTTATTCCCGATGCGCACGATATTCCAGGACAGGAAACTTTTACGCCTTTGCCTCTGGGAGAAATTGCGGATACTACCATATCGTCTGATGATGAGGAGGGGTATGATGTTTTTGAAAAAAATATTGATGAGGAAATTAATCAGGACCCGGATTCAAATGTATCATCCTCAGAAAAAAAAGACCTGAGAAGATCTGCAAACGATATGCCGGGAGATGATGAAAACCTACGGAAGGCGGCACTAGATAGTACAGACGCTGATGGTATGACGTTAAACGAAGATAGTTTTGATAAAAACGTTACCGGCAGCGACCTTGATGTACCGGGGGCTGAATTAGATGACGACGAGGAAATGATCGGTGAGGAAGATGAGGAAAATAACGATTATAGCCTCGGCGCTGATAATGATAAAATTCCCTCAGACGATTTTTGAGTTAATTTAACAACGTTATTAATTATCGGCTTGAATTAACCTTATGGGATATATTTTTTATCTTACATCATGATCCTTCCTGATTTTTTTTCCATTAATTGGTTTGTGTATCTGACAGCCGTTGCATTTATAATTATTACAGGCAGATACTTTCTGATTGCAGGCATGTTTTATTTTGTTTTCTATGTGTGGTTTCCTTCCAAATGGAAAGACAGGAAAATAAATAAAAAGGCATATAAGACCGGCCAATTTAAAAACGAGATCAAGTGGAGCCTGGTAAATGCCTTGCTATTTGCAGTAACTGCAAGTATCATGGTTATCTTGTGGCAAAAAGGCTATACCAAAATATACACAGATATGGGATTATACGGCTGGTGGTACCTGCCAACAAGCCTGGTGATACTAATGCTGGTTCATGAAACCTATTATTACTGGATTCACCGCTGGATGCACATTCCATCTGTTTATAGGATTGTTCACAAAGTGCATCATGACAGTAAAGTGGCCTCCCCTTTTACTGCTTTTTCTTTTCATCCTCTTGAAGGCTTATTACAGGCAATATTTTTACCTGTAATGATCCTCATTTTACCCATACATTATTTTGTAATAATTGTTCAGTTAACTATTATGACGTTTAGCAGCGTAATCAATCATCTGGATATTGAGATCTATCCAAGTGAAGAACATCCGTTTTGGAGCAAATGGGTAATCGGTGCCACTCATCATTCTTTGCACCACAAACAATTCAAATATAATTACGGGTTATATTTTACATTTTGGGATAAAATTAAAAAAACAGAAAGTCCTGAATTTAATAAGCTCTTTAAAATGCTCACTAAGAAAAGCATTTGACTTCCGGCAAGGCTCCAAAAGTTAAATAATAAAAATTACCCTAGCAGGAAAACGTACTTTCCATTTATTACACATATCTTTGTTCAAACATTTTTTAAATAACAACAATACAATGGACAACAAAAACACAGGAACCGTTAAATTTTTTAATTCTGAAAAAGGATTCGGTTTTATTAAACACGATGATTCTTCCAAAGAAACATTTGTGCATGCAAGCGGCTTGATTGATGAGATCAAAGAGAATGATAAAGTAGAGTTTGATTTGCAGAATGGTAAAAAAGGCATGAATGCCGTTAATGTGAAATTAATCGGCTAATAATCGATATTTCAAAAAAATTAAAGGGTAATCATTGATTACCCTTTTTTATTTTCATTCGTATTATCAAAAATTATTCTGTTACAGATATCGCAGTGGATTACGTTGCGAATTTTTAATATAATTTTTTACATTCATCCAAAAGGCAACGATTAGATAGAAAAAAACTGGTGAACCAAGTGTGAGAAAAGATATATAAATGAAATATCGCCTGATAGCGGATGTAGCTATACCCATTTTTTCACCAACAGCGGTACAAACGCCAAATACCTGCCACTCGATAAAGTGCTTTATTTTATACATATGGCAAAACTAAATTAAAATCAGAAAAAGTACGGAGTAAATTGTAAAAGAATTTAATTGGCATCAGCAAATAATAAATCATTTAAATTTGCAACTTTAAAAATATAATTTGGCACTGATAAAAAGTATTTCCGGAATAAGAGGAACCATAGGTGGCAAACCCGGAGAAAATCTTACCCCCCTGGACATAGTAAAGTTTACCGCCGCATTTGCAGCTTCTTTAAATGATGAAAATAATAATAAAACAATCGTCATAGGGCGCGATGGAAGAATGAGTGGTAAAATGGTTAGCAATCTATGCGCTAATACACTTATTGCGTGTGGGTTCGACGTAATCGATATTGGTCTTACAACTACACCTACAGTTGAAATTGCGGTAAAAATAGAACACGCAGCAGGTGGAATTATATTAACGGCCAGCCATAATCCGAAAGAATGGAATGCTTTGAAATTACTTAATAGCGATGGAGAATTTATCAACGCCGAAGTAGGACAAAGAGTTCTTTCCATCGCAGAAAACGAAGACTTCAACTTTGTAGCGGTTGATAAAGCAGGTATTTACAAAGAAGATCATACTTATTTGCAGAAACATATTGATGCCGTTGTCGAATACGACCTGGTAGATGTTGAAGCAATAAAAAATGCACAATTTAAAATAGTTGTGGACGCGATCAACAGCTCGGGTGCCATCTACGTGCCGGCATTACTGAAAATACTTGGAGTAAAAGATATAATCGTGATCAATGAAGAAGTGAATGGGAAATTCGAACACAATCCTGAACCTCTTCCACAAAATTTAATTGGCCTTAGTAATGAAGTGGTAAAGCAGAAAGCATCATTAGGTATTGCTGTAGATCCTGATGTGGACAGGCTTTGCTTTGTGTGTGAAGATGGAAGTATGTTTGGTGAAGAATATACTTTGGTGGCTGTGGCTGATTATATTCTTACCTATAGGAAAGGGAATACAGTAAGTAACATGTCATCTACCAAATCTCTCAAAGAAATTACCGAGAAGCATGGAGGTGAATATTTTCCTTCCGCCGTAGGTGAAGTGAATGTGGTGAATAAAATGAAAGAAGTGAACGCTGTTATTGGTGGTGAAGGTAACGGCGGAATAATAGTACCGGATTTTCATTACGGAAGGGATGCACTAATAGGTATTGGGTTATTCCTGACTCATCTTGCCCATTCAAAAAAAAGCATCAAACAATTAAGGGGTAATTATCCTGACTATTTTATTTCCAAGAATAAAATAACCCTTGAGAAAACTGTAGATGTGAGTGGTATTTTTCAAAAAATAAAAGAAAAGTATAAAAATAACCCTATCAATACAGAAGACGGATTGAAAATAGAGTTTGGTAATGACTGGGTACATTTAAGGCCTAGCAATACAGAGCCTATCATAAGAATTTATTCAGAAAGCAATTTTGAAACTACAGCGGACAATATCGCCAAGAAGATCATGAAGGATATTCATGAGGTAATGAGTTAGGCTTAAGGCTAAGCATCTGCAGTGAGCAATCAGCAATGAGTAACGAGCACCACTCACCACTTAACATGGAAAGAATTTATTTTGATAATGCTGCAACCACTCAGCTTGAACCTGAAGTATTAAAGGCAATGATGCCTTTTTTTACAGAAAAATTTGGCAATCCATCTTCTATTTACTCTTACGGACGTGAGACTAAGATGGCCATCGAAAACGCAAGGAAGTCAGTAGCCAGGATTTTAAATGCCCATCCAGCGGAAATATTTTTTACCAGTGGGGGTACTGAAAGCACCAACACAGCAATTAACGCTGCCGTGTTTGATTTAAATTGCCGGCATATCATTAGTTCTCCGCTGGAACACCACGCTACATTGCATTCTATAGAGCATTTATCAAAAGAGGCGGGCGTGAAAGTATCTTTTGTAAAAGTATCTCCCCTGGGTCAGATTGACTACGATGATCTTGAAAAATTATTAAAAGAAAGTAAAGATAAATGCCTTGTCAGTCTAATGCATGCCAATAACGAGATTGGAATTATTACTGATATCCAACGGGTTGGAAACCTTTGCAAAGAATATAATGCCATTTTCAATGCAGACACAGTGCAAACTGTAGGACACTTTCCTATTGACCTGCGCAGTCTGCCCGTGCATTTTATTAACGCTGCCGGGCATAAATTTCACGGGCCTAAAGGAGTCGGTATTTTATATATTAACGAAAATATTAAGATTCATCCTTTTGTATTAGGCGGCAGCCAGGAACGTGGAATGCGGGCAGGTACAGAAAATATATATGGAATTGTTGGCTTTGCAAAAGCATTGGAACTATCTATCAAAAATCTTGAAACTGAAAGCCGGCAAATTAAAGAAGTGAGAGATTACATGAAGAAAGGTTTATTAAAAAATATACCGGGGATTTATTTTAACGGGGATCCAGGTGGAATTTCACTTTATACCGTTTTAAGTGTTGCTTTTCCTAAAACAGAAAAATCAGAAATGCTTCTTTTCAATCTTGACATACATAATATTTGTGCCAGCGGTGGGAGCGCATGTGCGTCTGGTGTAGTAGCCGGAAGTCACGTTATTCAGGCTATCTCGCACAATCCTGATCAGGTACCGGTTCGGTTTTCTTTCAGTAAATACAACACCAAAGAAGAAGTGGATATCGTGATCGAAAAGCTGAAAGAAATGATTTAACTAAGTTGGACTCAGTAAATCAAAATCAGATCAAACTTTCTTCACCCGGAATAGTTTGGTTTCGTGGCTTTGCACATCACCTTTCCATTTTTTTTCTTTTTTGCCGATCACTTTATGTTGCCATACATCATCTATTTCATACTTGCCTTCCAAGCCAAGTGCACTAAAATCTATATCTGCCTTTTTATCTGTATCACTCCTGTTCAATATAGCGATGCCGTAATCTCCATTAGCCAAAGGCTTTACAAATACATTCCACACACTATCGGCAATTTTTCTTTCGCCTTGTCTACCCAACGCATCCTGGTCTATTGCAATCGCTTCATCATTCTCTAATATACGTTTGGTTTGTTCATCCATATTTCTGACATCATTAGTAGCAATTAACGGCGACGCCATTATGCACCAGAGGCTCATGTTGGTTTGGTATTCTATATCGTTGCAACCGGTTCCTCCTTTGTGGCTCGATGGGCCATTACTGCCACGGAGGCCAACAATCAACATATCAGGGTCATTCCAATGACCAGGCCCGGCATAGTCATTA
>JBDTIC010000116.1:0-3934 GCA_039936595.1 Ginsengibacter sp.
AAAGAATGAAGCGCCGGTTTAAACTTAATTATCTTCAGCTCTGCGTGCTTCTATTTCATATTTGTTATTATAATATCCATGCTTTATACTTTCCCATAAATACTTTGTGATGAAATTTAAGAAGCCATATTTTTTAAATTGATGCACATGACACATTTCATGTTTTACCCATCTCTCGTCCTTTAAGAAATGCTCTTTGGAAACATTATAAAGATGAATAGTTTTACCAAGAACTATAGCTACATTTTCCGAATGTAATTTCTTTGCCGCAGCCTTTGCAACCCATGATTGTTCCTTTATAAAAAATGCCATCTGGTAATCAATTAGCCAATTGCCTTTAAAATCTCTTCACTGTGAATTTTGGATTTCGGCTTTTTAAAAATTTTAATGATATCCCCATTTTCATCAATCAAAAAGGTGGTACGTAGAAGACCCATATATTTTTTGCCATACATATTCTTTTCGCCCCAAACACCGTATTTGTCAATGATCTTTTTTTCAGGGTCTCCCAGTAACGTGAATGGCAGACTATATTTTTCTTCAAATTTTTTGTGACTTTTTTCGTCATCAGGGCTTACTCCTAAAACTGATATACCTGCATTTTTAAGGTCGTCATAATTGTCCCGCAGATTGCAGGCTTCAATGGTACAGGTAGGGGTATCATCTGCAGGATAAAAATAAAGTACTACTTTTTTTCCTCTGAAATCTTTTAGCGAAACGGTATTCCCGTTTTGATCTTTTGCTGTAAAATCAGGCGCCTTTTGGCCTTCTGTTAAATGTGTCATTGTATTTATTTAGCGTGTGAAGTGATAAATTTTTTCAGCCGTATTTCCCGCTTCGTCCTTAACGTAAACTTTTAATTCATGCTTACCCGGAGGACATCTTTCATCAAAAATATAAATGTAATTCCTGCCCTTATCGTTATTAAAACACAACCATTTGCCATCCAATTCTGCACGAAAATTTCTTATCTCATCATTATTGTCTTTTGGAATAATGCTAATATTTCTATGGTGGGAAATATTAGCATTATCATTAAAATTTATGCTTATCACTGGAGGCTCGCTATCAGCGATTAATTCAAAATCTCCAAAGGCGTTGAATTTGGCCGAATACCAATCACCAATTTGGTTTGCTGTTACTACTTCGCTCTTGCCTTTCCAGGTCCGGCGCATTAGTATTCTACCTTTCATATTCTCAGGCACTGGTTTATCAATCATTATTCTGATAGTAAAATAGTCCTGCGCCGGTATCAAACCCGACAGAACAGAATATACTTTTGAATAAGAGTCCGGCGAAACAGCATTTTTTTCAGAATGAGCAAAAGTGACAGAATCATATAAAGTGCCAGGAGGCAAATACAATTGCAGGCTTTCTTTGTCAAAAACATTTACAAAGCCAGGCATAAATTCCTTTTGTTGAAAACGAGAAGCTGCATCGTTCGACGAGGCAGTCTCGTTAATTACCCCTTTTTGTATTTTGAATTCAAGAATTGAGGTATTCTCATTTGCATCTTTAACAACAATTTTTACCTGATGAACATTTTTATCTGTTAATTCGATAATCCCATCACCATTTATGTCTTTATAAACTCCCTCAGGATAACCGGACAACCTGGAAAGGTGTTGAATATAGGGGCCGCCTGAAGCCCTGGTTTTATAATCAATATTTGCATTTACAAAACGTGTTTCATCATAACTGATACTATCTAGCTGGAAAGCCGAAAGAGGAAGCCCATCAAGGTAAATGACCGCTTCATAAATTCCGTTAGGATTGTTAGAGCCACTTAGCTTGTCATTGGCAGTAATTCCGAAACTTATTTTGTCTGTGTTGACAGGAATAATATTGTCGTTAGTAACGTATCCCGCTCCCACTTTTTTAATAGGAAGCAGTTTAGGAGACTGGCTGTAAGTACTTATACACCGGTCATACATATACAGGCTTACAAGAGTAGGCGGCACATTATCAGGAATAGGCAATCCAAACAAAAGTTCGTTTAGGACTTTCCCACTTTTAGTATCGCGTATTTCAAAATGACAATGAGGCCCCATGGAGCCGCCTGTGTTTCCACTATAAGCAATAAGCTGGCCTTGCTTTACTGGAAATAGTCCTTGTGGAATATCCAGGTTCACCACCCATGATTCCTGTTTGTATTGTTGTTCTTTTACATACTTTTCCAGCGTCGGACTGAATCTGTGTAAATGCCCGTAAACAGTCGTTAGACCATTTGAATGATTAATGTAAATTGCCTGCCCAAATCCAAAAGGAGCCACGCTTACGCGCGAAATGTAACCGGCAGCCGCTGCTTTTACCGTTTTGTTAATGACCTGATCCGTTCTACAATCGAGCCCCATGTGATAATGATTAGATCGTAGCTCACCGAAATTCGCCGCAAGGCTTATTCTTGCATCTACCGGGTAAATAAAAAAACCTTTTGGGTAGTTTTTTGCCGGAAAAAATTGAGCTCCACTTACAAAATAAAAAAGCAGGAATAAAAAAAACAGGAACGGTTTATGTGATGTACTCATTACAGAAAAAAAATTATTCATAAACACGCAAAGCTAAGGACTTATAATTTTAACTACTATGGCAAACAAAAATAAGATTACAGCATTAATATTTGGGGCAGCAGTGGGAGTTGCCCTGGTTAAATTTTTCAGCATGCCTAAAGAAGACCGGGAAGCATTTTATAATTATCTCAAAGATCAGACAAGCCTTTTAATAGACAATGCAGAGGATACTGTAGAAAAAGTGGAACACTATATGGACGAGTTTAAAGAAAAGAAGGATGATGAATGGATCGAAAAATTGTTTGTGTTGAAAAAAATGTTCAAAAATCTTTACGGTTCAGAGAATAGGTATCTGTTATAAAGAGTTTGAAACTATCTTTATTACTAACTTTTAAAGATCTTTCACAATTATATCAGACAGTTATTTTATTAAAAGAGACAGTTATTGAGGAAGAAGGCTCTTTTTACGTTGTCAATAGCATCTACGGCATTGTTTGTTGCAATGTTAACGGGAACGTGAAAACAATTAGCCAGATCTGCATAATTAAACTCTTCCACTACAATAAGGTTTAATATGATTCGGCTTAAAGGGTTTAGGGAAGTAATTACCGAATGAACCTCATCCATTGATTTTTTCTGAAATGCCGGGGAGATTTTACCCAGGAAGCGTTTCCATAAAATGGCATGTTCTACCAATGGTGCGTGCTTGAAGTCAATGATGTCCTGTTGCCTGAAATTTTTTCTGCTATAGTCCACAATTACGCAAACTGCCCATTTCCTGAGCCACTTTCTGAAAGAAATATCATCATAAATTTCTTTAGAAGACTTAGAGGGAATATTTTTAAAAATCACGAGAAAGCACTGATTTATGTGGTTTTCGAGTTGATCGTCATTTTCCGACGAGTAATATTCACAAATGGACCTTATATAAAAATAATAGTTCCTGAAAATATATTTTTGACTACTTCTGTTATTGTAAAAACATTTTTTAATATGAAATTTCAATAGTTCTTTTTGTTCAATCATATATTCTTATTTAAGAGTAATGGATATTGAAAAGAGAAAGGGTTAAGCAATTTCCCTTTTAGTATTTTACTTAACACCTTTCAATTATCCCGATGCTATGTTAATATTGGAATAAGAGAACACACAAAAGGTTACAAACTGTTTGTTTTTTTGGAAGCTGCGGGAGAAAATTGTTTTTTCAAGCCTTTATAGAGCTTATTTTCTTTGGAGCTCATCCTCAATATTTTGAAAAATAGCTTTCCTGAGATAGTAGTGAGAATCGTTGAATTGGAAAACACTTTCAAAAATCTAACTCTTTATGCGATCGAATTACTAATTTTGCACCCCGACAAATATTCCCTGATACATGCCATTAGACAAATCCATTAAGACAGTATTAATTATAGGTTCAGGCCCCA
>JBDTIC010000117.1:0-15651 GCA_039936595.1 Ginsengibacter sp.
TCCACGTCAGAAATATAAATTATTTCGCAATTTTTTTGTTGTGCATAATTTTTAGATAAAGCCAGGCCACGTGCGTGAACGCCCATGATACCTACCTTGATACGCTCATTGGCCCCTAATATACTGGAATAGCTTTTAGCACCAAAGGATGGTAATATACCTCCAAGAGAAACTGCTGCAGAAGCTACTAAAGTTTTTTTTATAAAATCTCTTCTGGAATCTTCCATATTCATAAATTTTAAAAGTCATTTAAATAATAATATCTAAAGTCTTGCATGGTTTTATTTATCTTTCGGTTGCAGTTTACCATTTATTAGCTGTTAACAAATCTATTATAAAATACAGTTAAAAATTCAAGATAATGAATAAGTGCCAACTACAACGTTTGAAATTAGTTATTCATCATGCGCTTTTAGTATAATTTGGCATTAAATTCAGAAATTAGAAAAAGACCTTATGATAAAAAAGGGAGTAACATTAAAGGATATTGCTACGAAGCTAAACATGTCTATATCAACGGTTTCAAAATCTCTGAGCGATGATAGTTCGATAAGCGCCTTAACCAAAGAGAGAGTACGAAAATTTGCGATGGAGTGTAACTATATCGCGAATGAATCAGCACGTCATTTTCAGCAGAAAAAGAGCTTTACTATAGGGTTAATATTACCTGACCTGCTGGATCATTTTTTTGTAATGGCAATCAACGGAGTGGAAGATGTTGCACTGAAAGAAAACTATAATATGCTACTTACTCAATCTCATGAGGATGTAAAAAAAGAAGAGAACATAGCTAATGTAATGATCAGAAACAGGGTAGATGGATTAATAGTTGCTGTCACAAAAAATACAGTTGATATGGCGCTATTTCAAAAATTCAAGTCGGTTGGCATCCCTGTAATTTTTATCGTTAGGGAACCTCAAAGCCATCTTTTCACTCATGTATCCGTGGATAATGTAGAGGGCGCTTTTAAAGCAACTAATTTTTTAATTAAAAGAGGCCATCGAAGAATTGCTCATATTATGGGCCCGAACACATTACAAATTTCACTGATCCGCTTAGAAGGATATAAAAAGGCGCTCAAAAAAAATAATATTCCTTTTGATGCGTCTCTTGTAAAAGAGGTTGACTTCACGAAGGAAGAAACTGAAAAAGCAATGCAGGATTTGATGAAATTAAAGTCACCACCCACTGCTATATTCACTTTTAAAAATTACATAACTCTCGATGCAATTGGTTTTTTAAAAAGAAAATATCCGGAGAAATTAAATACAGTTGATTTTACAGATTTTGGTAATCTTCCTTTATTTGATTATGTGGAGCATAAGCCTGTTGCATCCGTTGATGAAGATTTCTACGAAGTAGGTAAACAAGCCGCCCTATTACTTTTCCAGATGATCAATGAAGAAGATGAGCACCGGAATGAAAATATAAAAAATGTCGAAATACCCTGCAAGCTGGTAATTCATACATAGTTCAAAGTAATCTTTTCAACACATAATTATTGAACAGGAAAAAAGAGCGAATCCGTTTTCCTAAAAAAAATAAGAAATTTACATCAACAAAACGAATAAAAACTTACAAACCAGATTGAAAAATTAAAAAAGATGAATCATAAAATCACAAAAGTGCACCCAAATGACAATGTGTTGGTGGCACTACAAGATCTCCCGGTAAATGAAACAGTGATCTATAACAATAATGAATACACGTTGGTTGACAGGGTGCCAGCGAAACATAAATTTGTTACGCAGGACATGCAACCGGGAGACAAATTATTCATGTATGGGGTATTGGTTGGCAAAGCGCAGGTGTTCATTCCTAAAGGAGGAAGAATAACTACATCAAACGTAAAGCATGCGGCTAACGATTTTACCCTGGGCGATAGAAAAACGGACTGGCACATACCGGATGTTTCAAAATTCTCAAACCGCACTTTTATGGGTTTTCACAGAGAAGATGGAAAAGTGGGCACTGCTAATTACTGGTTGGTAATTCCCCTGGTATTTTGCGAAAACAGGAATATAGAAGTGCTGCGGGAAGCGCTGGTAAATGAATTAGGTTATGGAAGAAATCAAAATAAAAAAGTTGAAGTGTCGAAGTTAATTGACATGTACAAAACCGGTAAGGATATAGAGGAGATATTAAGTGCAGACGTTACAGTTCATGTAGAAGAAGCAAAGCAACAAAGGATATTCTCTAATGTGGATGGTATCAAATTTTTAACCCATGAAGGAGGCTGCGGTGGAACCCGGCAGGATTCGCAGGCCCTTTGTGGTTTGCTGGCAGGGTATATTACCCATTCCAATGTAGCGGGCGCAACGGTACTAAGCCTCGGCTGCCAAAATGCCCAGGTGGGAATTCTACAGGAAGAGATTAAAAAGCGTGACAAAAATTTTTCTAAACCACTTTATATCCTTGAGCAACAACAAATAGGAAAAGGTGAAGACCTTATTTCCAAAGCAATCAAACAGACTTTTACAGGTTTAATCCATGCCAATTCCCTGGAAAGAAAACCTGCGCCTTTAAGCAGATTATGTATTGGCCTTGAATGTGGCGGATCAGACGGCTTCAGTGGTATCTCTGCAAACCCTGCGATTGGTTATACTTCTGACCTATTAGTAGCACTGGGAGGCTCGGTAATACTATCTGAATTTCCCGAACTGTGTGGCGTAGAACAAAACCTTAGCGACCGTTCTGTTAAAGAAGAAGTGGCTATTCGTTTTGGCGAGTTAATGAGAACCTATAATGCCAGAGCGAAGGCCGTGGGATCCGGATTTGACATGAATCCATCTCCCGGTAACATCAAGGATGGACTGATTACTGATGCCATAAAATCCGCCGGTGCTGCAAAGAAAGGTGGCACATCACCTGTTACAGATGTTTTAGACTATCCTGAAATGGTTACTCAGCCGGGCTTGAATTTACTTTGCACACCCGGTAACGACGTGGAAAGCACGACAGCAGAAGTAGGTTCAGGTGCCAATGTTGTATTATTCACAACAGGGCTTGGCACTCCTACAGGAAATCCGATAGCCCCTGTAGTAAAACTCTCTAGCAATACCGTGCTTTACAACAAGATGAATGATATTATTGATATTAATACCGGAACCATCATTGAAGGCGAAGAAACCATCGAGGAGGCAGGCGAACGCATTTTAGAATACATCATAAATGTCGCCAGTGGCGAGACAGAAGTGGCAGCAGTGAGGAATAAACAAAATGATTTTATTCCATGGAAGAGAGGCGTAAGCTTGTAGGTATCTATCAGGCGGGAGGATAGCAAACTTTGCTTTCGTTTTTTGCTTTTGCATAGGTATCAGTGCTAAATCTATCTCGTTGAAAAATTTAACCGGATTTTTAAGCAGCTTTTCCCTGCATGGATATGTCCTGAAATTAAACAAACTGGTCAACTATGAAACGTCGCCATATTACGATGAAAGACCTTGCAAAGGAACTAAATGTATCGGTTGCAACCGTATCCCGCGGCTTACGGCACACACATGATGTAAGCGAAAAAACAAGAGGAAAGATAATAGCGAAAGCAAAGGAATTAAATTTTCGTCCCAACTTTAATGCGATGGGCCTGGTGAATAATAAGTCACATAACATTGCTGTTATTTTACCCACCATTACCAATTATTATTTCTCTACCGTGATTAGTGGGATACAAAAAATTGCTTACAAAAATAACTTTAATATCATTCTGCATATTACGGGAGAATCTCCTGAGAGAGAAATAGCTATTGCGAGGCAATTACCTCTCAGCTCTATAGATGGCTTATTGGTATGTATCACGTCAGAATCCCAAAAGTGCGATCATTTTTCTGAGATAATTAATTGCGGAGTACCCGTAGTTTTTTTTGACAGGGTGGCAGATTCGCTCAATACCTCCAAGGTGATGCAAAATGATTTTGAAGGAGCTTTTATGGCAGTAGAGCACCTCATTCAGAATGGATATAAGAAAATAGCTCATATTGCCGGCCCTATTGGCCTTTCGTTTACCAGGAACAGGTTTGAAGGATATTTAGCCGCCTTAAAAAAATATGATATCCCGGTATTGCCGGAGTGGATCATTTATTCCAAATTCAGCCAGGCTAGTGGTAGCGACGATGTAAAGCAGTTATGGAAAAACAAAAATAAACCCAATGCCATCTTCGCGGTAAATGACCGGAAGGCAGTTGGAGCCATGTTGGAACTTAAAAAGAAGAATATTGCGATAGGTAAGGAGGTAGCTGTTGTAGGATTTACTAATGACCCTATGTCAGCTATCATTTCTCCTTCATTGACCACCTTTGAAGAACCCGCAATGGAAGTGGGAATGCGGAGTTGCGAATTACTGCTAAACCATATCTCAAAGAAAAATTTCGAACCCCAACAAATCGTATTACATGGCAAATTAATCATTCGCGAGTCGTCAAGAAAGCGTATTCCCGATCTTGAGAGCTGACCCAAATGTAAATTATCAATCTACAGTCTTTCTTCTTCTTTACCAAATTTAAAGTAGTCGTAAACACGCTTAACAACACTGAGAAAAAACGGTAAACGATTAATTCTTACAAAGGGAAATGGTTGTTCAAGCCCCCCAAATTTCTTAAAAAATAATTGAATGGACGGTATATCAGAGCCTTCGAAATCAAAGATTAGATTTTGATTGGAATATTCTTTGATGGCATGGTATAGTAAAAAATAATTGGATTGCTCCTTCCGCCCTTCGGGCAATGTAACAGACAGCACATAATAAATCCTACGGCTATCTCTGAGAAATATAGCTATGGAAAGCAACTGACCATCCTGGGAACTTACTTTCCTGATAAACAATTGTTCTTTTTTATTAAGTAAAAGATAAAGACGAAATAAGTTCTGATAATCTTCAGTAGAAACATGGATTCTTTTTGAATAATATTTTATAAATAATGAAATTACCTCCTCCACATCCTCACCTATTTCGTAGATGAGATCGTTACTCTTTATTTTTTTTACAAAATCAGATTTGAAATTTTTTTGTATATCGTTGAAAGATCTGTCTAATAAAAGAATATTATTAACTCTCATACCAGTAGCATGGCTGCAACTGTTAGCATAATTCCAATTTATTTCTGCAAAAGAAAACTCTTCCAGAACTTTCTTCATAAAAGCATTCGTGATATCGCTTTCAACAAATGCGGGAGCAAATATTCCCAATTGTTGAGTAAATACCGGCTGACGCAAATAGGAAATACCAAATTTTTTATTCCGTGTCAAAGGCATCACCGCTTCATAGTCATTCATCACTAAAGCATCCCAGTTTTTGCTCATGATGTCTAAGTAATAAGAATATCCATATATCAATCCGTTCATTGCGTTATCTATACAGCGATCCCATTTATCTTTATCAATATCGGCATGATGTACATACTTTATCAACACATCAAACATTTTACATTATGGGTGAAAAATAATTTTAAAGATCAGGGAAACCTAAAAAAGTTTTAATTCGAAAGTTTTGAATGTCAATACTGAAAGTTATCTTCTTTAAAAATTGGTTGGCCTCCTTATCAGTTTTTAAGTAGTCTTTAAAACCTTTACTATAAATAATGGGCGCGTAAATATTCAATACATTTTTAAATAGAGATAATTGAAGGCCTCCGACATAAAGGAACTTTGTGAGAGATGTTTCTCTATCCCATGCCTCTGCATAGGTGCCCACATCTAAAAATAACTTCAGCGGCAATTTAGGTGGAAAAAAACTATTAGGAAAAGTAGTATTGAGATTGAGAGCAGCTATCCAGTTTTCTGATTGCCTCTGCAGATTGGAAGGATCTATCCTCATTTTAAGTCCTCCGGTATTTTGTATCATGATCTGCTGTGCCACCAGCCCATCATTTTTTAAAGGTGCGTTTACATAAGAAGATAATGCGCTTCTCCCAAGAAAATAGGTACTGTATGTATAATCATTCGAACCGTTGCCAGCTAATAATTTAGGTTGTTCATAAAAGTAACCATAGTATTCTGACCCAATATATCCAAACTTAGCTGCAAAAATGCGTGCACTCAATCCACCTCCCTTTGCATAATTGAAAAAATAATTTCCGGTAATATTTAACCGATAAAAGCCTTTACCCTGCTGTAACTGAATCTGATAACTGTAAGGATACAAGGCCCGGCGATTCAGGCTATTTAATGAAACCTGATTAATATACCTGTTGGCACTTGACAATGCATTGGGATACATCACCAGGCTATCGCTTCCGGTTTTATAAGAATAATTGTCAAATTGTTTTTCGCCAATAAGGTAAGAACGGATATCGAGCCAGGAAATTTTTTGATCTAAAGGATCTGTTTTAAAATAGACCTTCAAATAAGGAGTAACTTTATGAAAACTTTCAAAAATTTTTTTACCGCTTGTATCGAGGCTATGATTGCTGGAAAAACTACTGCCATTCAATCCGACTTCTATTTTTTGAAATGCATGATCCGGATACCAGTGATAACTTAGACCGCCAATTCCAACTAATCTTTTACTGCCTGTGGCATACATAGGAGATACAAAAAATTGCAACTTTTCTGCCGGTAAAGTAAAATTATGCACCAGGCCTCCGATCATCAGGTTATCATAATAGTTATAACCAATGGCAGGAGTGAGAAAAAGATAATTATATTTATCGGTGTTTTTAAAATTGAAGAAAGACGAAAATCGTAATTCCTTTTTTTGTGGTAATTGAAGAGCACCCGTTTTTGATAGTAAAGAAAAGATGGTATCTACCTTGTACCCGCAAATTTTTTCGAAGATATTCTTAAAATCTTCCGGATAAGGATGTTTGAATTTCCACTGATCGTAATAGGTATGCATGCAACTATCAAACAAATTTTTACCAACAAATTCTTCTAACATTTTCATCCATAACCCGGTTTTGTAATAAGCGATCACACCATAATTTATTTCAGAAAAATCTTCCGAAGATGTTTCAATGCGCTGATCCTTTTTTGAAGCGATCTGCATTCTGTAAATAAGATCTGTCTTGTCATCAGGGATTCTTTTTTCTAAAATATCCTGGCTGCCTTTCATGATTCCTTCATCAGCATATTTTAATTTTTCATAGCGGTTATCAAAATAAGTATTCATGCCCTCATCCATCCAGGGATACGCTCTTTCGTTGCTGGCTAAAATTCCATAGAGCCAGTTGTGACCCACCTCATGCTCAATCGTCATATCCAGTGATTTTTCATCCGGCATGGGAGAAATGCTGGTTATCGTAGGATATTCCATCCCACCGCTGAATCCCATTTTAGCTTCTACTGCGGTGACTATATTATAAGGGTATTCTCCCAGCCATTTGCTTCTTGTCTTTATTGCATCTTTCAAAAACTGAATACTATTCTTCCAAACCTTTGAGCCTGATGGAGTAGAAAAAGACCATGTCTCTATAATTTTCCCCGACGCTAATTGCAAAGTATCCTGTTTTACTAAAAAATTTTTATCGGCAAACCATGCGAAATCGTGCACGTTATTTTGAATATAGGTAAGAGTTTTGAGTCCAGGCTCCTTACTACGTGAAGAAGGAATATTCCCTAATTTCCGAAATAGTAATTGTCCTTTGCCTTTTGTATGATATCCCATGGCTGATGGCTGATGGCTCACGGTTGAAGACCCATGACTGATGACTTCTTTAGCTCTTTCCTTCAACCAATTTAATTCTTCTTGTTCCTGCAGATTGCCCGTAGCCGCTACTACATAATTTACCGGAAGAGTAATCTGAACATGATAGTTACCAAATTCACTATAAAATTCGCCCTGGTCCAGATAAGGCATTTCGTGCCAACCATTCCTATCATACACCGCTGGTTTAGGAAACCATTGTGTAATTTGATAGGTCTGTCCTACACGACCTCCACGGGAAAAATTAAAAGGTATTTTTTCATGAAAAGGAGTAGTAATCTCAATAGTCTGACCTGGCAACAATGGAGCTGGTAAAATTAATTTTGCAACATCAATATATTGCGGATGATCTTCAAGATCAGCGGTAATTCCATTTACTTTAAAATCCAGGCGGTTAATGTAACCTCGCTGATTTTCATCGCTGAAGTAAAAGTCGGTTCTTCCTAAATGCAATAATTGTTCACTAAAAGCAGTCCTGTCATTTTTATAGGCATTAGGCCAAAGATGAAACCAGATAAATTGTAAGGTATCAGTTGAATTATTAGTATAGGTCACCCTCTCAAATCCATCTAATGTATTCTCAATATCATTGAGTGTAACATCAATCCTATAACTTACCTTTTGTTGAAAATAAGGAGTTTGGCAGAAACAGGCAGATAATTGGAAATAAAATAAAATGGAGAGGGGGATTTTTTTCAAAACAATTATTTCATCAAATATAAAAAATTATGGTTACAGGCTCCCCAGACTATAACAAACAGAGAGATCCGGATGAGAATTTGTTAAATTTTAGCTTTTTTTATTTAGAAGTAAAAAAAAATTAAAAATAATGTTATTTCAAATAAAAGTCTATCTTTATAACTTGTTAATGGTTTAGTGTGTTTTTCTTTTGGCTGATGTTTCTCATTTCAGATTTCCTCAGTTCATTGTAGCAACTGATTCATTAATTAATTTTATTTTTTTATTAAACAAAAGTTTTTACAATGAACATTTACGTAGGCAATCTCAGTTGGTCAATGACCGATGATGATTTGAGTAATTTATTTACTGAGTATGGCACTGTCACAAGTGCAAAAATTCTTAAGGAAAAAAACACCGGCCGCAGCAAAGGCTTTGGTTTTGTTGAAATGGAAGACGAAGATGCAGCTAAAACTGCAATCGCTACATTAAACGAAAGCGAAGTTCAGGGCCGAAAATTAATCGTTAATGAATCTCAACCTCGTCCTGAAGGCAGCGGCTACAAGAAAAGTGGCGGCGGCGGTGGATACGGTGGCGGCGGCGGTAGAAGCAGCGGCGGTGGAAGAGGTGGTTACAGCAAAGATTATTAATCCTTCTTTAATACAAATTTTTAAATCCTTTCGAGTTAATTCTCAAAAGGATTTTTTATTTAAGGCCACATCCTTGTTTGGCTTGACATTAATTTTTCAGGCTAACCTTAGTGATAAACAACATTAATAAAGGAGCAGCACTATAAATGTTATCAAAATCAAACCTAATCAAAAAGAGCAACGGGATTGGAATTAAACATTTCATAACAGCCCGAAGCAAAATATCCAAAATTAATCCGATAATAATTTTCTTAGTCTTAATTACAGTATCATTCAGAGGACAAGCTTAAATTTTGAACAAATAGAACATTCTTTTTTTGGGTGCTTATTTCCCGGCACTAGCCTGCTTATGATGACTGAGCCATCCTATTATCATAAATATAGATTTATTGTAACTGTAGGAATTCGTAACTATTGCGATTCTTGTCGTAAAAAAATTTACCAGTAAAGGCACATTAACATCTTTTTAATGATCACCGGATCATTATTGCTTAACCAATAAAGGATGTTATTATTTCATCACTGCTGCCATTGTTTTGCCAATATCAGCCGGGCTGGCAACCACATGAACACCGCATTCAGAAAGAATTTTCATTTTTGCAGCTGCTGTATCTTCTTCTCCCCCTACAATAGCTCCGGCATGGCCCATTCTTCTTCCCGCGGGGGCGGTTTGTCCGGCTATAAATCCTACTACAGGTTTACGGTTATTTTCTTTGATCCATCGGGCAGCCTCAGCTTCCATACCGCCACCTATCTCACCAATCATCACAATGCCATCCGTGTCATTATCGTTCATAAAAAACTCTACTGCTTCTTTGGTAGTTGTCCCTATAATAGGATCACCTCCAATACCGATTGCAGTTGAAATCCCCAAGCCTGCTTTAGCTACCTGGTCAGCGGCTTCGTATGTAAGAGTGCCTGATTTTGAGACAATTCCTATTTTTCCTTTTTTGAAAATAAATCCGGGCATGATACCAACTTTACACTCATCAGCAGTAATAATACCGGGACAATTTGGCCCAATTAACCTGGATGTTGAATCCAAAAGATAATTTTTCACTTTCACCATATCCTGCACGGGAATACCTTCTGTAATACACACGATCAAAGCTATTCCTGCATCAGCAGCTTCCATAATTGCATCCGCGGCAAATGCAGGTGGCACAAATATAATACTTACATCTGCTCCTGTTTCTTTCACTGCTTCTTCCACAGTATTAAAAACCGGGCGGTCAAGATGAGTAGTACCACCTTTATTAGGAGTAACGCCACCTACTACTTTTGTCCCGTATTCGATCATTTGTGAGGCATGGAAAGTGCCTTCAGTTCCTGTAAATCCTTGTACTAATATTTTCGAATCTTTGTTAACTAACACTGACATAGTCAAAATTTAATGTTGCGCAAATATATGAAAGTATGTTTGAGCTTTCAGAAATGCTAATTCATTAACTTGCGAACATGCAGCAATATCTTGAACTATTAAGGAAAATAATTGACACAGGTATCGACAAAAACGACCGTACTGGAACCGGTACACGCAGCATATTTGGATACCAAATGCGTTTTAATTTACAGGATGGATTTCCTTTAGTTACCACTAAAAAGCTACATTTAAAAAGCATTATCTACGAACTACTCTGGTTTATTAAAGGCGATACCAATGTCGAATATTTACAGAAAAACGGTATAAAAATCTGGGATGAATGGGCGGATGAAAATGGAAATCTCGGCCCTGTATATGGCAAACAATGGCGAAGCTGGGAAGGTGCTAATGGCAGAACTGTTGACCAGCTTTCCGAACTGATACAGCAATTAAAAACAAATCCTGATAGCCGAAGGCTGATTATCAGCGCCTGGAATGTAGCAGACCTGCCGGATATGAAATTGATGCCATGTCATTGCCTATTTCAATTTTACACATCTCCTGCAGAAACCGGTAAGAAAAGAAAGCTTTCCTGCCAATTATACCAACGAAGCGCCGATGTCTTTTTAGGAGTTCCTTTTAATATAGCCTCTTATGCTTTACTCACCATGATGATCGCTCAGGTTTGCGATATGGAACCTGGAGAATTCATTCATTCATTTGGTGATGTTCATTTGTACAAAAATCATTTTGAGCAGGCAGATTTGCAACTCACCAGAAAACCCTTTCATCTTCCACAAATGAAATTAAATCCTGACGTAAAAGATATTTGTGATTTTAAGTCTGAAGATTTTGAATTGATAAATTATTTGAGCTTTCCTTCTATTAAGGCGCCAGTGGCTGTGTGAAGAAGTTAATTGGTTTATTAATTTATTAGTTAAGCGGTTTATTGGTTTATTGTTTTATTGGTAAATTGTTTGTTAATGAGCCAATGCACAAATAGTATTCTTTTATTTCTTGCTACTTAAAATAAATCGTTATGGAATATACTTTAGAAAAATTAGAAGTTTATAATCTATCAGAAAAATTTTCTGATGATATCTGGGATATTGTAATTCAATGGGATCATTTTAAAAAAGATAGGAAAACAATTAGTATGATCTGCTGATTCAATTTCTGCTAATATTGCAGAAGGCTATGGCCGCTAATTTTATAAAGGAAGCAAACAGTTTTATTTTTATTCACGTGGTTCCATTCAGGAAACAAAACCCTGGCTAACCAAATGTTTAAGAAGAAAAATCATAGCTCAGGAGGTTTGCGAACCCTTGATTGAATTCTGTAAGAAAATGCTCTTAATGCTAAACGCTTTTATAAAATTTGTGAGGAATTCCCAAAAATCAAAATAGTTATGATAATTGCAGAGGTATCCAATCGACTGGCGATAGCCACGGCCGCCAGCATGCAAGCATCGAGATAAGCAATTAACTAATTAACTAATTAACCAATTAACCTTTTCACTATGCTCTCCCACATTGTTGCCGCTTCTGAAAATAATATAATAGGAATGGCAGGTCAACTTCCCTGGCATCTTCCCAACGATTTTAAATATTTTAAAAATAAAACATGGGGTATGCCGGTGATAATGGGAAGAACGACTTTTGAGGACATGGAAATGGAGTTGCCAGGCAGAATGAATATAATAGTAACAAAGAAAAATGATTGGCAAGCACAAAATGTTTTTGTTGCGCATAGCATTGCTGAAGCCATTGAAAAAGCAAAAGAAAGTGATGCCAACGAAATTTTTATTATTGGCGGCGGAGAAATTTTTAAACAAACGATGACCATTGTTGACAGGATTTATCTTACGCGGGTTCATGCAAATGTGGAAGGTGATACTTCGTATCCTGAAATAAATCATGCCCAATGGCAATTAATAAAATCAGACTCATTCACCGCAGATGAAAAAAATAATTATCCTTATACCTTTGAAGTTTGGGAGAAGATTGGTCAAGTTTAAACTCAAAGGATGTATTCCGCTTTTCAATTAGCAAAAAAATATTTTAATTATTATTTCAAAGCGCAAAATGGAAAAGGCCATGGCATGCATTCACCTTTTGTTTTTGATTTTATTATTCATGTTCTGAATGACAAAAATAAATACGATTGCTATCCAAGAATAGAATCACTTCGCCAGCAACTTCTTAAAACGAAAACGGTAATTGAAGTGGAAGATTTTGGTGCAGGCTCCGCATTGATTCCTTTTAAAAACCGCAAGATAAAAGACATTGCCAACTCTTCTTTGAAAAACAAAAAGTATGCTCAGTTGCTGTTCAGAATAGCAAAGTATTATGAATCCAAAAACATTGTAGAGTTAGGAACTTCCTTTGGTATAAGTACCTCTTATCTGGCTTCGGCTAATGCAGATTCGAAAATGATAACCTTTGAGGGTTCGCATAATATTGCAAAAATTGCTTTGAAAAACTTCGATCAGATCAGCTTAGAAAATATTGAATTAATCGAAGGCAATTTCGAACAAACCCTTTCAATGATTGAGGATAAGTTAGGAACCATTGATCTTCTGTTTGTGGATGGCAATCATAGAAAAAAGGCAACCCTTGAATATTTCGATTTTTTCATGAAAAAATCTACGACTCAGTCTATTTTTATTTTTGATGACATTCATTGGAGCAAAGAAATGGAAGAAGCCTGGAAACTAATACAGCAAAATAATTCAGTTACGATAACAATAGACCTCTTCTTTATTGGTATCGTCTTTTTCAGCCCGGACTTTAAGGTAAAACAACATTTCACCGTAAGGTTTTAAAATTTCTATACCTTAGAAGGATATTTCATTTTATGACCATCAGCGTTTTAAAAGAACCGCACCCCGAAACAGGCGTTTCACTATTATACCAATTTGTATTGATCTTAAAAAACATCACCGCTGGCACGACTTTGTGTAACCACGAAAAAACGATTTACAAATTAGCCAATCACCTTACCCCCTACCCTGTTAATTAAATAAACATGGAATCAGTCATTCATTTTTTCCAACAAAATATGGAAATGGTTTACATCGTAATTCTAATGATATTTTTAGGAATAGAAGTCATCGGGAGAGTGCCTAGTGTATTGCATACACCACTCATGAGCGGTGCTAATGCTATTCATGGTGTAGTAATTATAGGCGCGATCATAGTAATGGGGAAAGCTGAGAGTGGAAATTATCTTGCGCTGATTCTGGGCTTTTTAGCAGTAGTTCTGGGTACTTTAAATGTGGTTGGCGGGTTTGTGGTAACGGATAGAATGTTGGAGATGTTTAAACACCGACCCCCTAAAGGTGGCAAGAAAAAATGAGTCACGGAAGAACCAGGAAGTGTTCGATAATTATTTAACCTCCCTATAGACAGCGCGATAACTAATAAACGAATTTACCAATAAACGAATTAAGGATATTAAATGGACATCAGCATCTTATCAATTTGTTACCTCATCGCATCGGTAACGTTTATTATCGGTTTAAAAATGTTGTCGAACCCCGCTACCGCAAGAAGAGGAAACTTAATTGCTGCAGGAGGTATGATCATCGCTATTGCTGGAACTATCTTTTTATATAGATATAAAGGAAAAAGATTAGAGAACTATGGCTGGATCTTCACTGCAATTATTATTGGAACTATTATAGGAGTACTGGTCGCAAAGAAAGTGAAGATGACCGCAATGCCTGAATTAGTAAGCTTTTTCAACGGAATGGGTGGTGCTTGTGCCGCGCTTATTTCGATCGTTGAATTTGATTATCTATATCGTGAACATCGCCAGTTGGATTCTACGTTTTTCTCTGATGTGGTGCCTGCAGGTCATTACCTCGCAATTATTGCCGGAACCATTATAGGAAGTATTTCATTTATTGGCAGCATGATTGCCCTGGGCAAGCTTAGTGGTCATGTAAAAGATTATTCATTTAAAGGTCAGCATCTATTTAATAATATCATTTTGCTTCTGGTTTTGGGTGCAGGCGTATTTACTTATTTTTCAAACGTACACAATGTAAATATTTCATTCATTGTTACGGTTGCTTTGGCTCTCTTATATGGTTTATTTTTTGTTTTGCCTATTGGTGGTGCAGATATGCCGGTGGTAATTTCTCTTTTAAATTCCTGTACTGGTATCGCGGCGGCCTGCGGCGGATTTTTATATAACAATAAGGCTATGCTTACCGGTGGCATTTTAGTAGGTGCCGCAGGAACTTTATTGACTATTTTAATGTGCCGTGCCATGAACCGGAACTTGATAAATGTCCTGATAGGATCTTTTGGAGGCAATGCCAATAAAACTGCGGGATTGAAAAGTGAGCACGAAAATATCAAAGAAATTTCTGTTAACGATGCAGCGACGCTGATGGCTTATGCAAAGAAAGTATTGATTGTTCCGGGGTATGGATTAGCGGTCGCCCAGGCACAACATGCCTGTCATGAATTGGAAAAGGTATTGGAAGAAAAAGATGTTGAGGTGAAATACGCTATTCATCCTGTAGCTGGTCGTATGCCAGGCCACATGAATGTATTGCTCGCCGAAGCAGATGTGAGTTATGAAAAATTATTAGAAATGGATGATGCCAATGAAGAATTCAAATCAACGGACGTGGTCTTAATTTTAGGTGCCAATGATGTGGTTAATCCCGCTGCGAAAAATGACCCTTCCTCCCCAATATATGGGATGCCTATACTTGAAGTGGAACTCGCAAAAATAGTCATCGTCAATAAAAGAAGTATGAAGCCAGGGTATGCTGGTATTGAGAATGATTTATTTTATCAACCTAAGACGTCGATGTTATTTGGAGATGCTAAAAAAGTATTGCAGGAAATTTTAGTTGAGCTGAAAAACATATAGGATAATGAAAGTTAATCAATGTTGCCATACTAATTCTTCTATCCTCATCCTTGAGTAAAACCTATTGAGGCAGGGTCGCTGCTATCATTATCTACACGACAGAAAATTAGTTTACCAAAAACACAAATCCAGAAAGCATTTTTAGAGAACAGGAAAAAGATCAATCAACTTTGGCATCTGTTTGTATATTGATATAATACATATACACTACAATTAAAACAACAAACCCCACAATAAGCGGGGTTGTTATTTTATCGAAAAATTTTACTACTTATTTTTTTACACTGGACTTAGCATCTTTCTGAGAATTAAAAGCATCTGCCGTCAATACTTCACCAGTGAGCTTTATAAATTTAACATCATCAGCACCGGCGAATTTTACAGTAAGTGTTTTATCAATGTGACCCACTACTGCCGCATTAAAAGTAGCCTT
>JBDTIC010000118.1:0-8831 GCA_039936595.1 Ginsengibacter sp.
AAAGGGTGAATTATAAAAAACCGGGCAACCAAATTGCCCGGCATCATTAAAAACCTTAACCATTTAATCTTAAAATCAAAACCTACTATTAAGTCGGTTGTTGTCATAAAATAGTTGCTTATGGTCACTATTAAAAAATGATTGGCTTCTGTTTTAATACTTAGTTAACATTGTCGGGAATCGTCCGGTAGATTTTACTACCTCCTATTTTTTAAAAATGTTATATTAAAAACAATTCCTTATAGGACAAGTCTTTAAAAGTTTTAAACTTCTGTGGTAGTTGGTTACGTTTTAAAACGTCGCTGCTCAATAGATTCCCACACCATCGGTAAATAATGCCATCTTAGGAAAGAGAAATGGTAGATATGTAATAGTTTTTTTGTGTTTCTGAAAAAAGAGTAGGCTATTATATAAATAACAGCTTAAAAATTTTGATACCACACTGAAATTATTAGTTTTGAATTCCATATAATTATAATCACCTAAACTAATTTATGAAGATTTTTAACTTGTTCATGACAGGATCTTTCTTTGTCCTGTATTTTTCTATTTCCACCACTTTTACTTCTTGTTCGAAAGATCATATAATTTATGATACAACTTTTATAACTGTACATGATACAATTAAGGAATGTTCCTATGATCTTAACGATGGGTTAGTAGCTTATTATTCTTTTAACCAAGGCAGTCTGTTGGATTATAGTGGTTATGAGAATAATATTATATTTAGTAATGCAACAAAAACTACCGATCGCTTTGGTAAACCAAATAACGCTTATTTATTTGATGGTAAATCAAGCTACATGGAAATTAACAATAGTCAGAGCCTTAATCCTGACGGCATAACGATGTATGCAATAATAAATGTAAATGGGTTTTATACAGGAAAGTGTGGTGGCAATGACATCATATCTAAAGGAGCCACTTATGAAGTAAAAGGTTTTTATCATTTATATTATGCTGACTTCCTTACAGGGTGCGGAGATGAACCACCTGTCCAAACTCATGAATTATTTTCGGGTGGCTATGGAGATAATATTCCACAAGGTGCCCAAGTAGGTGCCAGAGACACCACACCGATTAATAAAGGTCAATGGTATTACGTAGCTTATACCTATGACGGTCAAACTGCAAAACTATATGTCAATGGGGAACTAAAAAGTTCGGTGCAACAAAAAGTCACCTTTACTGCTAATACACAGGATTTGTTTATTGGGAAGCATGAAAATCCACTTTATCCATATTATTTTAACGGAGTGATTGATGAAATCAGAATTTATAATAAGGCTTTAAATCCTGATGCTATACATCATTTAATCAGTTTGAAAGATTAATTGGATTTAATTTTATATTGTGTTGAAAAGCTAAACTTTATTAGTTTAGCTCTTTTTATTTAAATACAATATGAATAATAAAGTTCAACTTTCTACTTTATGTTTAAATTTTTTGCTAAAGGGATAAATTTTTTTGCAGGTAAGAGTTTGCAAAAGAAAAATATCTTTTTAAGTAGTTCTTTAGAATATCTCAAAAGAACGAGAGTGATCAATAAAAATTATTTTGACTATGTTAGACTTGCAACTCTGGAGTTAGTAAGCGTTGAGATTAATAATAAAAAATTAAAAGGGAATGTCGCAGAGCTGGGAGTCTACAAAGGGAAATTCGCCAGATATATCAATTTCTACTTTAAAGAAAGAAAATTATATCTTTTTGATACATTTGAAGGGTTTGACGAGAGAGACGTAGAAAATGAAAAGAATAAAGGGTTCTCTTCCGGGTCGCAAGATTTTTCAGATACCTCAATAGATTCTGTACTGAACTTAATGCCCTATTCCAAAAATTGTATCCCAATAAAAGGATTTTTTCCTGAATCAGCAAAGAACATACAAGAAGAATTTGTTTTTGTTAGTATAGATGCGGATTTATACGAACCAATTTACAAAGGCCTTAGTTTTTTTTACAAACTTTTAGTTCCCGGTGGTTATATTTTTATCCACGATTTTAATAATGACAGCTACCCCGGGGCCCGCAAAGCGGTTGAACAATTTTGTGACGAAAATAATATCGCCTTTTTACCGCTTCCTGATTCAGCGGGCTCGGCAATAATTTGTAAATAAATAACTTCATTTAAGATATTCTACTTTCACTTATTGATTGCTCAATCAATAAATTGACCGATCGCTTAGAGGGTTATGATAATTTTATTAGTGTTTGAATCTACAAGATAACGGTCAGATCACTTCCTGCTAAAAACAATAAAATCAGTAGCTGGTATTTTATTTACCCCATTTTGCCGCATCAAGGTAACTATCTGCCCACGATGGTACGTTTGATGGTTGAACAGGTGCAGCAGCATTTCATAGACGGGTTGTTTGAAAAATTCCTTTTTAGAATTGTGATACGCGAATTCATGACTAAAATAGTTTTCGTTGGCGTCTGCAATGTTTTCGTGCCATTGTTTTGACTGGGCCAGTAATTTAATGGAAAGATCTTTGAAATTTTCTTTCAAATTTTTTTCCGGCCACAGCATATGTTCTTGTAGTTTTAACCGCTGCCACCACACGCTTTCCACATCCATAATATGGACAAAGGTGCTGTAAATACTCCCAAAGCTGCTGCCCATGTCTTTGTATAAAATATCGTCTGAAAGTTGGGCAGCCTTTTCTGACAAAATCTTATTAGCCCAAAGATTATAAGCTGCGTATTGAAGGAAGATTTGCTTCATTCTTTTTTTACAAAGTAATAAACAATGCAGAATATTTAGCAAATTATCAATGACAAGTAGGAAGTTATTTCCACTTTGATGTAAGTTTTTCCCAACTCAAATAATATCCCTGGTTATTTATTGATCACTAAGGTCATTTAGATTAAGTATTTTTTTCTTAAATCACTGCGAAGCAGGTGCAAAGGCTCGCTGACTCCCACTTTATAAATATGCGGATTATTAAAACGCTTATGTTCCTCAGGCAGTAATTGTAATCTCATTTTCGAATAGGCCGCAACATCTTTGGGTTCATATTTGCTCAACAAAGATTGGCCATTAGCCATTACCTGATTGAGCATGGGTGTGGCCATGGCAGGGTCAAGCATCATACTTTTTTCACTATCATAAGGATGAATCATTCTTTGCGGTATTTCATTCTGCGCAAGCCCGATGGCATCAGCAATAAAATGGCCCGATTCATCTTTGTAGCGATATACCTGTTTTACACCCGGAAGGGTAACCTTCTGAATATTTTCTGACAGTTTTATTTTAGGTTGACCATTTACTTCACTTAGCTTATAAACTCCGTCTAATGCTGCATCAGGCTGGCCAGTGGCTAAACTGGTGCCAACGCCAAATACGTCTATCGGAGCATCTTGATCCAATAAACTTTTAATAAGGTACTCGTCCAATTGATTAGAAACTACAATTTGTACTTTGTCAAATCCCGCATCATCAAGCATTCCGCGACTTTTTTTAGAAAGGTAGGCCAGGTCGCCGCTGTCGAGCCTAACGGCCTGGAGTGCCAGCCCTTTTTGCTTCATTTCCTTTGCCACTATGATCGCATTAGGAATACCACTTTTTAAAGTATCGTAGGTGTCCACAAGTAAGGTGCAATTATCAGGATGGGCCCCTGCAAATTTTCTAAAAGCAGCAAGTTCATTTTCTTCACTTTGAATAAAAGAATGTGCCATAGTGCCTACTGCTTTTATATCATACATCTTCGCCGCATATACATTTGACGTACTATCAAATCCTCCTGCAACAGCGGCACGGCTTGCTGAAATTCCACCTAATCCCTGTGCTCTCCTCAATCCAAATTCACTCAAATGACGGTCGCCCGCAGCGGATCTCATCCTGGCAGCTTTGGTTGCTATCAGTGATTGAAAGTTTAAATAATTCAATAGCAGTGTTTCTATCAGTTGCACTTCAGCGAGGCTCCCATCCACCACCAATAAGGGTTCTAATGGAAACACAATTTCGCCTTCCTGCATAGAACGAATAGAACCTTTAAACCGAAAAGTTTCCAGCCATTCCAAAAATGTTTTATCAAAACCTTCGTTGAATAACCAGTCAATTTCATCTTTACTAAAATGAATGTTTTCGATGATAGGCAATAGTTCACCCAAGCCACAAAAAACAACATAACCGCCTGCATAAGGCTGCTTTCTAAAAAAATAATCGAAGCAAGCCTGATCTTCATGGTTGCCATATTTAAAATAAGCCTGTGCCATAGCAAGTTCGTATCTATCTGTGTAAAGGCCCGAGTCCATATTGATGATAAAATTTTTATTGCTTGCCATTTGTTATATAGGTTATTTATTAACTTCTATGATAAGATTCAATTTTACAATCTTTCCAGCAACTCTATCACTTTCTCATTCTTTAAAATTAAATAGCCAAGCCTGTCATTGCTCACACCATCGCAAAGCTGATAATTGAAAATAAGTTTCTCATGGACGACTTTTGTTTCAAAATATTTAAAATCTATGTTAGGGTAGGATTTTAAATGATCACTTATTTCATAAAGATGAGTAGACAATATAAACAGTGACCCTTTTATTTTAATCAGTCCCTCAATTACTATAGTACTGCATTTCATGGCATCTTCTATATTAGTTCCCTTAAATAATTCATCAATCAGTATCAACCATTTCCTACCATCTGTCACTTTTAAAATGGTATTTTTAATCCGTTGTACCTCGTTATAAAAGTAGCTTTCACCTTTTACAATATTATCAACCACATTAATGTTACTTAGAAGTCCATCAAATAAAGAGAGCTCCATATATGCTGCCGGAACTCCCATCCCGATATGCGCTAAGAAAACAGCACTACCTACTGCCTTGATAAAAGTACTTTTGCCAGCCATATTAGCTCCGGTTAAGAAAATAAAGTTTCTCTGTTGGCTTAATGCTGCGTCATAGGAAACTGGATCCTTTAATAAAATATGATAGAGTTGTTTTGCTGTTAGTACTGGTTCATCTGAAGCAACAAAAATGGGAAAAGAAAGATTGAAATCTTTAACGGCCATGGCCATACCATACCAGGCATCTAATTGTGAATAAATATCAATAAGTTCAAAAAAATTATGCTTGTAATGATAGCGTATAAAATGAGCAAAAGAAAGCATCTCGCTCAGGGTAAGATCTTCAGATTTTTCTTTTTGACTAACGATCTGCAATTGATATTTTTCGATCAATATTTTCGCTTTTTGTAAATTTTTTTTTAAATTCAATGGCGCATTATCATCAAGAAATACAGAGATAATTTTTTGCATTCCCTTTATGAAATCGAACGCATGACCAGTAGAATATTTTATTAATGAAAAATCCGGCCCATGAAATAGTTTGTATAAATAAGCAGATAATGCCGATCCTCTTGCAGGAGGTTCATCTATTGAAGACTCGTAAAACTTATAGATCATCATCACGGACCCATTACTAATGGTAAGCGGCCATTGATCATGTCTTGCAAGGATCAACCGTAGAGTATTCTGTACATTTTTTAGGGATTCGATATCGCTAAGCGACTTGTTGAAAATCTGTCTTAACTTTTCACGTCCACCAACTGTTCTCGTTAAATTTACTTTAGCAAAAACTGAAAATTCATCTTCATGACTAAAGATGGAGAGGTCATTTAAAGTTGTACTGTCTGTGTCCATAGCCAAACCCTAAAAGGGTAATTTTTAATTTGGTTAAATGAAATCAACCCGTATTCATTTCTTTCAATAATTAAGCATTGAATAAAAGTCGGTTGCCTTTTAAAGATTCATCCCAGGCAGTATTTCCATAAACGCAATTCCCATTCACAAACGTGTGAGTAATAGCGGCTGGAAATGTAATGCCGTCAAATGGACTCCACCCACATTTATAAAAAAGGCCTTCTTTTTTTACAGTAGTAGATTGATTCAAATCGACTACCACCAGGTCGGCAAAGTATCCTTCACGGATATAACCACGATCATTAATTCTAAAACAGTCAGCTACTGCATGGCTCATTTTTTCAGCAATTCTTTCCAGGGAAATTGTTCCTTGCCTGTAGTAATCCAACATGATCAGCAAAGGATGCTGCACCAGCGGCAACCCGGAATGAGCATGCTCATAAGGTGGTTGCTTTTCTTCTAAAGTATGAGGAGCATGATCAGTAGCAATGACATCTAAACGATCATCCAGCAAACCTTTCCATAGTGCCTCTTTATTTTTTGCTTCTTTGATGGCAGGGTTACATTTTATTAAATAACCCAGCTTGTCGTAATCGTCGGCGGTAAAGTGCAAATGATGCACACATACTTCTGCTGTAATTCTCTTTTCCTTTAAAGGAAGGGTATTGGTAAAAAGTTGCAGTTCTTTTTCGGTAGTGATGTGCAAGATGTGCAAACGGCTGTTGTATTTTTTGGCAAGTGAAACAGCGAAGGATGAAGAAGCAAAACAAGCATTCTCATCCCTTATTACCGGGTGATCTGAAGGAGACAGATCTGGTTTATTATTTTTTAAATTACGGTAATTTTCTCTAATAATTTTTTCATCTTCACAATGGGTTGCAATCAATAATTCGCTTTCACTGAATATTTTGTGAAGTGCAGGCTCACTATCTACCAGCATATTTCCGGTACTGGAACCCATGAATATTTTTACGCCACAAACTTCTTTTTTCCTTCTATTCATTTTTAAAACCTCATCCGCATTGGAGTTGCTTACTCCCATAAAAAATGAATAATTAGCAAGAGAATTATGTTTTGCAATCAAATACTTTTCTTCCAGCAATTGTTCTGTAAGGGCATTCGGAATTGTATTCGGCATTTCCATAAATGAAGTAACACCACCAGCCACAGCCGCTTTACTCTCCGTGTAAATGGTTGCCTTATGCGTAAGCCCTGGCTCTCGAAAATGAACCTGGTCGTCAATGACTCCCGGAAAAAGATGCTTACCGACACCGTTAATTTCCGCCACTTTTTCCTTTACTCCTATGTTGTTATCTATCCTTTCTATCCGACCATTTTTTATATAGACATCCTTTTCAGAAATATTTCCTTCATTGACAACAGATATATGCTTAAAAAGATAGTTTTGCATGAATTGAAATTAAATAATTAATATCCAACCTGATGAAAAAAATAAAAATCTTTTTTACGATACTTGTATTTTTTTGTCCGATTCTTACGTTTGCACAAACCACTTTTATACAGGAGGGTTCCAAAGCCTATGACTTTATGGATCGATTCGAAATAAAGCAACAAATAAATCCTGATCTTAATTTTTCTGTATTAAAGCCCTATAGCCGCAAAGCTCTTGTGCCCGTTATTCAATTGGCTGACAGCCTAAGCCATGCTAATCCAGGCAATCTTACGTCAATAGACCAATATAACTTGCATTCTTTTTTGATGGACAATTCTGAATGGGTAACTGGTTCAAAAGAAGATTTTTTAAGCAAGAAACCCATCTGGAATACTTTCTACGTTACTAAACCGAATCTTTTAGAAGTGAATGCAAAAGATTTTTTTCTTGCCGTAAATCCCGTCATTAATTTTCTTGCCGGCAGCAAAGCAGGTAATACTGAAAACACTTTTTTAAATACCCGTGGCATAACTGCGCGTGGTACCATTGCCCATAAAATTGGATTCTCAACCACCATTACAGAAAACCAGGAAAGGGGACCTGATTTTTTTCAGAATCGTGTAAAACAGTTTCATGCTGTGCCGGGAGTGGGCTTTTATAAAAACTTTAAAAGGAACGCCTTTGATTATTTCGATGCACGTGGCTATGTAACCTTTAATGCCACAAAATATATAGATATACAATTTGGCTATGATAAAAATTTCATTGGTGATGGTTATAGAAGTCTCTTTTTAAGTGATAACGCCAACAGCTATTTATTTTTAAAACTAAATACAAGAATCTGGAAATTTAATTATCAAAACATCTTTATGGAACTGATGCCGCAGTTTCAAAAAAGCGGTAATAATTTATTGGCGAGAAAATATGCTGCCATGCACCATCTGAGCATGAATGTCACCAAATGGATGAATATTGGTTTATTTGAAAGCGTTGTTTTTGGCAGAAAGCAATATTTTGACTTTCAATATCTAAATCCGATCATTTTCTTAAGGTATGCGGAAGGGAATGTGGGAAGCCCGGATAAAGCACATGTAGGCATTGATTTTAAAACTAATGTCGCCCACCAATTTCAGTTTTACGGACAATTCTTACTTGATGAATTCATCGCGAAAGAAATCACGAAAGACAATGGCTATTGGGCTAATAAATACGCCTACCAGCTCGGCGCAAAATACGTGGATGCATTTACCATCAAAAACCTTGACCTGCAAATTGAAAGCACCCGGGTAAGGCCTTTCACTTATTCTCATTATGATTCTGTTACCAATTACACTCATTACAACCAGATGCTGGCACACCCTCTGGGCGCTAATTTCCAGGAGTTCATTGGTATTTTGAAATATCAGCCTGCACTCAAATGGTATATTAATGCAAGAGCCATTTATTATTACCAGGGTCTTGATTCTTTGGGGGAAAATTTTGGAAGTAATCCGTTTGAATTATATACCACCCGAAGCAAAAATTATGGTTATTATGTCGGCGATGGCGACAAAGTAAAATGCCTGAATGCCTCAATCACGCTATCGTATGAATTAAAAGAAAATCTCTTTATAGAGGGAAATCTACTTTATAGAAAATATACGGGGTTAAACAATTCCAGCTTGTTTAATATTGGCATAAGATGGAATGCTGCCCGAAGAGATTATAATTATTGAGAGTGACAGTTCTGAGTGTAAGTGAGAGACTATTCCACCGTCAATGAGAACGTAATCATTCTTGAGTTGATCTTATCA
>JBDTIC010000119.1:0-6235 GCA_039936595.1 Ginsengibacter sp.
CGGGACCTGACTTGGGTAGCAACCAGAATCCTGTGGCTATGCAATATCGTACCGTTAACAACCGGTCGAAATATTGGAATATATTAGGAAATGCTTATGCTGAGGTTGATTTTCTGAACAATTTCACAGCACGCACCAGCATTGGTATCAATGCCACTAATGCTTACAATCAGGGATTCAATTTTACCCAATATGATAACAAGCAGGGGAACAACACCCCAAACAATTATTCTGAGAGTTCATCTTTTGGCAGTACTTCAACGTGGACAAATACACTAAATTATAGAAATTCATTTAGAAAACACAACGTAAAGTTCCTTTTGGGATCTGAAGCCATTAAAAGTACAGGGAGAAGCGTTTCTGGAAGCAGAACTAATTTTTTCTCAAATGATTATAATTATCTGGTTCTGGGAAACGGTACTGAAAGTCCCAGTAATTCCAGTTCCGGAAATATAAACACACTGTTCTCTGTTTTTGCCCGGCTTGATTACTCATTTAGTGATAAGTACTTGTTAGGCGTCACCGCCCGGCGTGATGGATCCTCCAGATTCGGCCCTGATAAACGATATGGAATCTTCCCTTCATTCTCCCTGGGATGGCGCATATCAGACGAAGACTTTATGAAAAACATAAGCTGGATTAATGATTTGAAGCTTAGAGGAAGTTACGGGATTCTCGGTTCACAGAGTAATGTTGATCCTTCAAATCAATTCAGCCTTTATGGCGGCGGATACGGCAATGCATATTACGATATTACAGGAAGCAGTAACAGCGTTCAGCAGGGATTTATTCAAACCAGGATTGGAAACAGCAATACAGGTTGGGAGCAAAATATAATTTCAAACGTCGGATTCGATGCAACATTATTGAATAACAGACTAACGATTAATATAGAATACTATAAAAAATCTGTAAACGGACTGTTGTTTACCCAACCACTTCCTGCAACAGTGGGGGGAGCTACTTACCCGGTAATTAATATAGGTGATATTCAAAATAAAGGTTTTGACGCTTCAATTGGATATAACGGAAGGTTAAGCAAGGATCTTGGATTTGCGGTTAGTACCAATATTACCAGCTATAAAAATTTAGTGGTAAATATTCCAAACCCCGGTTATTTTTATGCCGGAGGCTTACAGGGGCTGGGCACGATTACAATAAATGAGGTAGGCAAGCCTGTAAGCGCATTCTACGGATATGATATACTGAGTCTTTTTAATTCAGATGCCGAGGTCGCTTCCTCTCCTAAACAAAGTGGTGCTGGCCCGGGCCGTTTTAAATATTGTGATGTGAATGGAGACGGTGCTATTACTCCATCTGATCGTACTATTCTGGGAAGTCCTAATCCGGACTTTACCTATGGGGTAAATCTTGGTCTTACTTATAAACGTTTTGATATTTCTGCTATATTTTATGGTTCCAAGGGAAATGAGATCGTGAACGCGGTACGTTCGTACCTCAACTTCTGGGGTGGATATGTGAACAATAAAAGCAACGATTTATTGAATGCCTGGACACCACAGAACACCAATACAACTGTACCGATAATTGAAAATGGCGTTAATTTGAGTACAGCAGGCGCTTTAAACTCCTATTTTATTGAAAACGGCTCATTCCTGAAATTCAAATCTTTAATGTTAGGATATACTATTAGTGAGACCGTTCTCAAAAAAGTCGGAATAAATAATATAAGAATTTATTTACAAGGAACCAATTTATTTACTCTAACTAAATATACCGGATTAGATCCTGAACTTGGTGGCGGCAGTTCAGCATTTGGAATTGATTACGGAAATTACCCAAGTAATGAAATGGGTATACTTTTTGGAATCAGGGCTTCATTTTAATTTAACCTGCAAATAAAAATTATGAAAAAAATATATTCTAAAGCAATTATTATCAATTGTTTAATTATTGCTTCATTCCTGTTTGGATGTAAGAGAGATTTTTTAGATCAAAACCCGATAGGTTCCATTGGTGAAATCACTCTGGCTAATAAAGCAGGTGTCAATGGATTACTAATTGGAGCATATTCCTTACTCGACGGCGCTGGTGCGGTGGGAGGAGGTATCTGGGGAAGCCTTACTGTATTAGCAAGTATGGCCTCTGATGATGCCCATGTTGGTACGGAACCCAATAGTGACCTGGGTTCCGTAGAGGGTTATACAGTTAATCCCACTCTTTTTTTAATTAACGATCAGTGGAGCTTTTTATATGCAGCAGTTCAACGCTCTAATGAAGTACTTAGAATATTACCTAAAGCAACAGATATTTCAGCGGATGAGGCCAAACAAATAGAAGCAGAAGCAAGATTCTTACGGGGAGTTTACCATCTAAGAGCAGCATTATTATGGCGAAATGTACCCTACGTTAGTGACTCAGTGACTTATAACAACGGTAATTATAATGCTTCCAATACTGAGTCTGTGTGGCCTAAAATTGAGGCGGACCTTCAGTTTGCTGCAAATAATCTAAATACCACCAAACCCCAGGTTGGAAGAGCAAATAGTTGGGCAGCAAAAGCTTTCCTGGTTAAAGCTTTTATGTTTCAGTTTAAATATACCGAATCAAAACCTTTACTGGATGATATAATAGCCAACGGAGTCACCCCCAACGGCCTCAAATATCAACTACTTGATCATTACTTTGATAATTTCCGAACCGACAAAAAAAACGGATCTGAATGTGTATTTGCGGCACAGATGTCAGTTCAAGACGGTGCAGGTGGGGCAAATGGTAATGGTGCTGATCTCTATAATGGCCCATTTGGCGGCCCTCCTTCCTGTTGCTACGGATGGTTACAACCTTCGTTCGATTTAGCCAATGCTTATAAAACTGATCCCACTACAGGGTTACCCCAGATGGACACCTATAATGATAACCCCATAACTACCGACCAGGGTATAGAATCCTCAGCGCCGTTTACTCCATACCAGGGTTCATTGGACCCTCGATTAGATTTAGTCTTAGGAAGAAGAGGAATTCCTTACCTGGACTGGGGCATATTTCCTGGTAAAGCATGGATCAGGCAGCAGTCTACAGGAGGCCCTTACAGTGTTATAAAAAATATTACTTCCAAAGCAAGAGTTTCTATTGATAGAGAAGGTGCAGCAATGAATAACCCTTATAATATGATCCGTTTCGCTGATGTTTTATTATGGGCAGCCGAAGTAGAAGTGGAAGTTGGGAGCTTAGCCCAGGCAGAAATATATGTCAACAGGGTTAGGGCACGTGCAGCTAATCCGGACGGATGGGTACATACGTATGTTGACAACAATGACCCATCGAAAGGATTTACTACAACACCAGCAGCCAATTATAAGATTGGACTTTATACCGGACAATTCGCACAACAGGGAAAGGATTTTGCACTAAAAGCAGTTCGATTTGAAAGAAGGCTTGAATTAGCACTCGAACATCATAGATTCTTCGATCTTCAACGTTATGACCATGTTACAACCGGAGAGTATAGTGGTACAGGTTTCATGGCTTCTTTATTGAATGTTTACCTTACACATGAAACTAATGTCCCTGATTATAACAATAAAGGTTATCTGATAAACCCACTATTTACAAAAGGACAGGATGAAATTTATCCGATTCCGCAGAGCCAGATAGATTTAAGCAAAATAAATGGTGTTTCTACTTTAAAGCAGAACCCAGGTTACTAAAAATCTGAATGACTAAGCTCTTATACCAAAAGAAATTTAAAAGTGTAACTGACATTAATAATTCAATTTTTTTATAAATTAATAGAAGAATATTTTTATCAATTAAATCATTCATGTATGAAATCTCAATCAAATTTTCTCTCGCGACGATTATTCCTAAATTCAATGGGTTTGGGTGCTGCAGCATTAGGCTTTCAGCAGATGAGTTGTTCTGGTAGTAAACGTACAGGAGAAGGTGTAAAAATAGCGGGTTTTGAAAAAGCCACTGAGAGTGATATAGATCATCAGGGATGGCAGCCTGTCTCTGACAGGAAAATTCGTGTAGGATTAGTTGGTTACGGACTTTCCCGGTTTTCCGCAGCATTTTTTTTCCAGGATCATCCTAATGTGGAAGTGGTGGCGGTAAGCGACCTGTTCCCTGACCGTTGTGCAGCTCTGGCTAAGGCTGCCCGTTGTTCAAAAACATATCCATCACTTGAAGAACTGGTAAAAGACGACAATATAGAGGCGGTGTTTGTTGCTACTGATGCCCCCAGTCATGCCCGTCATAGCATTGAGGTACTAAAACACGGTAAACATGTGGCTACCGCTGTACCCGCCATCTTTGGATCTTTGGAAGAAGCAGACGAACTACATGAGGCAGTGAAGTCAAGCGGGAAAAAATACATGATGTTTGAGACTTCCTCCTTCCGTGAAGACAATTATTCTATGAGGCAGATTTACAACGCCGGTGGTTTTGGAAAACTTGTCTATTCAGAAGGTGAGTATTACCATTACATGGCGGAATCATTAGCATCTTATAAAGGCTGGCGCATTGGGATACCACCGCAATTTTACCCCACCCATTCTAATGCCTACTACGTCTGCGTTACCGGTGGAAGTTTTACAGAGGTGTCTTGCCTTGGCATGAAAAGTATACTTAAAGATTTTCAATCAGGATCTAACAAGTATAACAATGAATTTGCCACAGAGATTGCACTTTTTCGTACAAACGAAGGAGGAATGTCGCGAATGGCAGTCAGCTGGGATACACCAGGCCCTGAGAATGAAATAGGCCGTGTAAGAGGACAAAAGGGATCTTTTTATGACAAGTATGTGGGTCTCGAAAAGACGCTGCCTAGCCTGGTTCGTCCACCGCTACCGGCTGCTGTATCACCCGGTGGACACGGTGGCTCCCATGGCCGTCTTACTGATGAATTTATTACGTCAATTCTTCTGGACCGTAAACCGCTCGTGGATATTGGTATGGCGCTTAATTTATCAGCCGCTGGCATTGTTGCTCATCAATCTGCGTTAAAGGACGGAGAGCTTATGAAAATTCCACAGTATAAATTTTGATTCTAAAAATAACTAATGAATTCTTTAAAAAGTCCAATGGAAGAAAACATTCCTAACCTCACACGTCGCAAATTCATAAATATCACAGGATTAACTGCCGCAGCAGCCTTAGGGCTTCAGCAAATAAGTTGTTCCGGCACAAAACATTCGGGCAAAAACGTTTCAACTTTTGAAGCTCCGAAAATTGCCGGGTTTGAGACAGCTGCAGAAAGTGATGTGGATCATAAAGGATGGCAGCCAGTCTCTGATCGAAAAATTCGTGTCGGCCTGGTTGGTTACGGTGCGTCACGTTTTTCGGCAGCATTTGGCTTTCAGGATCATCCAAACGTTGAAGTTATAGCAGTAAGCGACTTGTTCCCTGATCGTTGTGCAGCTCTGGCTAAGACCGCTCGTTGTTCGAAAACATATCCATCACTTGAAGAACTGGTAAAAGACGATAATATTGAGGCAGTATTTGTTGCTACTGATGCCCCCAGTCATGCGCTTCATGCTATTGAGGTACTTAATCATGGAAAGCATGTGGCTACCGCAGTACCCGCGATATTTGGATCTTTGGAAGAAGCAGACAAACTTCATGAAGCAGTGACGTCAAGCGGGAAAAAGTATATGATGTTCGAAACTTCATTCTTTCGCGAAGATAATTACGCCATGCGTCAAATCTATAATGCAGATGGTTTTGGCAAACTAGTGTATTCAGAAGGTGAGTATTATCATTATGCAGGTGATAACTGGCCTGCATCTTATAAGGAATGGCGTATTGGCATACCTCCTCAATTTTATCCCACCCATTCTAACGCATATTATATCTGTGTAACCGGAGGTAGTTTTATCGACGTTTCCTGCCTTGGAATGAAAAGTGTGACAAAGGATTTTCAAGTAGGTGCCAATAAATACAACAATCAATTTGCCACGGAAATAGCACTGTTTCGTACCAGCGAGGGTGGGATGTCACGTATGGCCGTTAGCTGGGATACACCAGGCCCTGAGAATGAAATAGGCCGTGTAAGAGGACAAAAAGGATCTTTCTATGAAAAGTATGTAGGTCTCGAAAAGACGCTTCCCAGCCTGGTTCGTCCACCACTACCGGCTACAATATCTCCCGGGGGGCACGGTGGCTCTCATGGCCGTCTTACTGACGAGTTCATTACCGCGATACTTCAAGACCGTCAACCGCTCGTGGATATTGGTATGGCGCTTAATTTATCAGCCGCTGGTATTGTTGCTCA
>JBDTIC010000120.1:0-5548 GCA_039936595.1 Ginsengibacter sp.
GTCCCTGGTGGGAATTGTCATTTTCTTTAATTAAAGAAAATAAGTTAGATAATAATTTATTTGCATGCTCTCCGTCATGCAGCCGCGCCCAAATATTCATCTTCCAGGCCAATGACCAGCCCGTGGCCTTATCTCCTCTTCGCAGCATCGTTTTTTTCACCGCAGCAGCTAAATCCGGTGTTGTGAAAACATTCATTTGATTGCCCGGATACAATGCATACAAATGGGATATATGACGATGCTCTGGTTCACTTTCTTCAAAATCATGTTGCCATTCCTGTAATTGACCGTATTTGCCAATTTGATAAGGAAGCAATTTATCCAATTGATTGCTTATTATATTTGTTAAGTCATCATGGGTTTTAAGTATTTTACACGCTTCCAGGTAACGATTGTAAGATTCTCTTACAATTGACATGTCCATTGTTGGTCCGGGACTTAGGGAGGCTCTTTTATTACCATCATAAATAAATACATTTTCGGGTGATTCCCCGATTGGGGTAACGAGGTAGCCGTTTTCGTTGGATACCAACCAATCTTTATAAAAATTTACTGCTCCTCTTAACAATGGAAAAACTTCATCTTTAAGAAATACTTTGTCTCCGTGAAACAGATAATTTTCCCACAAATGACTGCACAACCAGCCCGCAACCATTGGCCAAAAAGAACAAATGCAACTATCAACAGGTTCGGCATGACGCCATATAGTCATATTGTGATTGGCTACCCAACCATCATTTCCAAATAGGTCCCAGGCAGTTTTTTCTCCATTCTGAGCCAGCTCTTTTATGGCTGTAAAAAGTGGTTCATGGCATTCTGAAAGGTTCGTTAGTTCTGATGGCCAATAATTCATCTCTAAATTAATATTCGTTGTGTAAGCACCATTCCAGGGTGAGATAATTTTGTCATTCCAGATACCCTGAAGGTTCAACGGCTGCCCACCCGGTCTGGATCCTGCGATCATTAAATATCTTCCAAAATAAAAATACAAGGTTACAAATGAAAGATCTTTTCCATTAGAAAAAAGTTGTATTCTTTGATCTGTAGTTAAAGCTGATTGGGCCGATGGACTTTCTATTTTAATTTTGACACGGTTAAACAGATTCTTATAATCTTTGATATGCCGTTGATGCAATGCCTGGTAACTAACATCCCTAATAGCTGATAAATAGCCCTTCACTTTATGCGAGGGGTCAGCGCCTTCCAAAGCCGGATCTTTATCAAAACCATTATAGCTGGAGGCTGCGCTAAAAATAAAAATTACCTCATCTGCATTTTGAACAGTTATCTTGTTATTTTCAACCTGTACTTTGCCACCCTTATTGATAGTTTTAATTCTGGAATCAAATGCCATTCCCAGCCCATTAATTTCCTTATCGTATAATACATTTTTAGCACCCGGTTTTAGCGTACCATTCATATCATATATTTCAGGATATTTATGTTGGTCACCTAACTTTTCAACCTGGTCGAATGTACGCCGTAAAGTAAAACCCGGGACCTTAGCCTTCATCACAATCATATCATCTTCAGAAAAATATTGTGCAGCAGGAGTGTGAGGTGTTGAAAGATTTACCTCACAATTAATTTTATCTTTTCCCTGAGTTGTTATCCGTAGAACAATAATATGGTCAGGATAGCTGGCAAAATATTCTCTCGTATAAGAAGTGTCTCCTGCTTTGTAAGTTACTTTTGCTACCGCTTCAGACAGATCTAATGTTCTTTTGTATTCACTTATCTTTTCTTTATGTTTAAAGTTGATCCACCAATCGCCTAATGGCTGATAACATTGATGGTTTCTACCCAGCCAATCAGCTTTGACTATATTCTGTGCTTCATCATATTTTCCTTCCTTCAAAAGAGCCATCACTTCCGGATATTTTTTCCTGATGTCAATAGAATAATAGGTGTCAGAAGGACTTCCGGAATAAAGGGTACTTTCATTCAGTTGTAAACGTTCCTTTTCAACGCCTCCAAAAACCATGGCTCCCATATAGCCATTGCCCAGCGGCAAAGCTTCGGTCCATTCAACCGCCGGTTTATCGTACCACATTAAAAGAGAAGTCTCATCCTGTGTTATGTCTACTTCCGGATTTGGATTTCCCATGGTGTATGAAAAAACATCAGGAATCATTAGAGTAGCAATACTTCCTAATGTAGTCTGCTTAATAAAGTCTCTACGGTGTGGCATGCTTTTATTTTAAATACGATCTAAGATCTTTATTGAACTTGTATAATCTCTCTTTCAACAGGATCATTCTTTTTGAGCTGTCTTTTATATTCGCATTACCATTCTTAAATACCAAATATAATATTTTAGACTGCAGGCATCCTCAAAAGACATACTTTATTCAACCGTACCACTTCTTTTTAATTTTGTCAAGTTCTCAGATTGGAAGAAAAGATTACAATGTTAACTATATTAGAAAAATACTCCTTACTTTTCTTAAAATTTAATGATGCATAATAACGGACTGATCGAGGAAAGATGGATGTTATGGAACTATTGAATTTTGATTCCATTGCTTATATACGTAAACCGATAAAGACCTTCTTAATAGTTAGAAATTTGAATCAGGGAAAAACAAATTACTCAGAATTGCAGATGACAGCCTTCATACGGAAAAATATGTTGCTTTGGATTGTATTCCTAACCGTATAGATTTCTTTTGGCTTAGTCCTGCATTAGTAAGGCCGGCGGTGGGTTCGGACATAATTAAAGATAATGTAACCAATATTTTATCATACCACTACCTGACTCTGGTAGAATTTAAAGTGCAAACACTTATTGCAATATCGATTCGCTTTTTATCAAATTATTATACAACAATCACCATATCCACCAAATTCTCCAATTATGAAAAGAAAAATATCCGGTCTGTTTTTCAAATTTTTACTGTCCTTGTGTTTGGCGTCTTTAGGCTCATTTGCTCAACCCAAAAGCTACCCGGATCCTTTAAAGATCGGTGCTTCTTTTAGCCTGGAAACCGTTACAACTACAGCAATGAGTGATGCGAAATCAGCAGGCATATCCTCTATCCAGGTTAGTGTAAATGGTTGGTTTGATAAAAGTGGTCATTTTAAAATGACTGAGGAAGAAATTAGTAAAGAAGTAAACGATGCCAGGAAAGCTGCTGCTGATGCCGGTATAAACATATGGGCTATCCATATGCCCTTCGGCAGGTATATTGATATTTCTCTTATCAGTGAAACAGAACGCCAAAAAGTGGTTGCTATTCATAAAAAAGTACTCCAGCTTTGCCGGGTTTTGAAACCAGAAGTCATTTTATTCCATCCAAGTTGGTATTTAAGTTTAGACCAAAGGGACGAGCACATCAATCAGATGATTAAATCTGTACTTGAGCTGGCCAAACCCGTAAAAGACTTGGGTGCTATTATGGTAATAGAAAATATGACAGGGCCTGAGCTGTATGTGATGAGCCAGGGAATAAAGTATGAACGGCCCCTGTGCAGAACCGTAGATGAAACGATGAAAATCATGAATAAACTGCCTTCTCAAATATATGCAGCTGTCGATATGAATCACATGCTGCATCCGGAAAAATTAATATTAGCTTTAGGAAACCGTTTAAAATTTGTGCATGTGTCGGATGGTGATGGAGAAAATGAACTTCATTACTTTCCTTGTTCCGGAAAAGGAATGAACGATTGGATGGCTATTCTTGCTGCCCTTTATAAAGCAGAATACAGCGGGCCTTTTATGTATGAGTGCCACTATAAAGATTTGAAAGACTTAACGGTGTGTTACAACTACATGTATAATAAGTTTATCATTGAAAATTATATAAAACTTAAGTATAAAGAATAAGAGGATTGCGAACAGATCTGCTTATTTGTGTGTTTTCAATAAAATATGGATATGAAAATAATAATGAAATTGATCGCCCTTTTATTAATTCTATTTTATTTAGAGACTGACTGTGTTAGTGCACAGGCTGAAATGCCTGCTGTAGGCCTGTGTGCGCATAGAGGTGCAATGACTATGTATCCGGAAAACACTTTGCCGGCATTTTTAGAAGCAATATACCGGGGTGCACAGATGATTGAGTTTGATCTTCAGTTTACTAAAGATAGTGTGCTGGTTATTATGCATGACCCAACTGTAGACCGCACGACCAATGGAAAAGGCTTAGTTTCTGAAATGACATTTGCAGAGATTAGGCAATTAGACGCAGGAGGTAAACGCGGAAAGGGTTTACTGCCCGTTAAGGTTCCAACCTTTGAAGAAACGATTGCTATTATGCCACGTAATATATGGTTGAACTGTCATCTGAAAGGGGGTGTTGTTGCTGCCCGCAACGCAACTGAAATCATTGCAAAAACGCAAAGGCTTCACCAGGCTTTTTTAGCCTGCGATGCAAATTCAGCAATAGCAGCAAGAGAAACTAACAAACTGATTTTAATTTGTAATATGGAACCTTCCGTCAGAAATAACAACGATAAATATGTGCAGGCCACAATAAAGGAAAAGGCAGATTTTATACAGTTTGATTCCAATAATGGACTTCCTCCCCAAACTCTCATAAAGAAATTAAAAGACCATAATATCCGCATCAATTATTTTTTTGCAAAAGATACCAGTAAACTTGCTCATTTGTTCAGTTTAGGAATTAATTTCCCGCTGGTAAATGATATTGATTCTTTTATACCGGTTGTTCAAAAATTAGGTATTGTACCCGTTAGGCCTGAATTTTAGTTGAAAACAATGTGGTTTTAAAGAACAATATCAAAGTGTTTTACAAATGGGAGGTATATGTTTAAAAACCGTACTATAAAAATTTATAAATGAAAAATAAATATAGCTTTGAATTTGCAATAAATTTATTTCTACTCCTTTTTTCAGTACTCTTCTTTAAAGATAATTTATGCGCACAAAATTTGAAAAAGACAAGTGCGCCGTTGAAGATCCTCTCGTATAATGTATTAGATGGATTTCAGAGAGATGAAGCAGTTATTGCAACTTTTATGAACTGGGTCGATTCTGTTAAACCTGAAATTGTCGCTTTACAGGAAATGAATTTTTTTGATCAAAAAAGCCTGGAGCTGCTTGCGAATAAAATGAAATTCCCTTACGCGGTATTATTAAAAGAAACAGGATATCCTGTTGCGTTATTATCTAAATTTCCAATAGTAGCGGTAAAGAAAGTGACAGATAATATGAGTCATGGCTTTATTCGGGCCCGTATCCTGGATTATAATATTGTTGTGCTCCATTTAACGCCCTGGATTACAGAAAAAAAGATAGATGAAATAACTACTGTGCTTGCAGAAATTGATAATATTCCGCCTGATGAAAAGATAATGGTGATGGGTGACTTTAATTCGTTGTCTTTTAATGACAGGATAATGCATGGGCAGAAGTTAATTGATGCCGAAATAATCTTAGAAAAAAGGATGCAGAAGGCAATTTTAGTAAATGGCAAAATTGATTACACAGTCTGCAATAAAATGGAGGAAAATGGATTTGTAGATAGTTGGACGTTATTTAATAAAACTCCTGAAAGTTCATGCCCCACTTTGAAATATA
>JBDTIC010000121.1:0-4702 GCA_039936595.1 Ginsengibacter sp.
GTAGCCTTTTTCATACAGGTAAATAATAAGGCCAGCCATTATGAACGTTTTGCCGCTACCAGTGGCCATGTGGTAAAGCAATTGGACAGGAGTATTTTTAGTTTTCCTATATATATTCCAATAAAAATCAAATCTTTCGAACGCTTCCTTTTGATAGGGTCTCGGGCCGAAACTTTTTTTTAAATTTGAATAAATAAATCCCGGAACAATAGATTTATATAGCTCAACATCTCTTGTTTTCAAATTTACATCCAATATCTGGCTGAGTGTTTGCATTTTTATAAAAAGCCTTTTTGCACAATAATCGGTGTTTGTCCCCACAATGAATGAATTAGCATGATATCTAGTGGGAGAAAGCTTGACGAGCCATCGGGATTAAAATTTTCAGGGCAATGAAGAATTTTATTTTCAATCCAGCAAGTTCGCTTACCGGAGCCTGTTATGATCTTAATGAAGCCATTATTGAATTTTTCCCGAATGAATTTCAAATCTAAAACAATCCATTTAATAAAACCGGTGAGCGTGTGCCTTTTATCGCTTGCTTTACTTCCATTACATATTCCATATACTAAATAATCTGCCTTAATTTTATAAAATTCTGATTTTACTCTATTAGGATCAGGGTTCGATTCTCTTCTAAAACGCAACGTAGCATCATTGTATTTATCACCATAAAAATTATCACGAAATCTTTCCTGCACAGTTATTCTTGGACGTTGATTATCTGCTAAAATATAATCTATTCCATGGTTGAGATCAAGTTCCATTGCTTCCTTTTCCCTGATGGAAATCACCTCCCAACCTAAAGACTCGTAAATATAAGGGATAGCAAGGCTATGGTGAACAAATGTTGAAAATGCCCAGTCGCGATCTGTTTTAGACACAATACTTATTTTATTTTTAGCGAATAAAATTCTTTATTCAACCCGATCACATCAGGTGATAATTGATAACTTTTATCTTCTGCTTCAGAATAAGGTACATATAATAAATTAAGGTCCAGCAAAGAAATGATGCAACGCTTCTGGTCTTCTAAATTAAGATGGTCAAATTCGAGGTCGTCATTTTTTAATGCAGCTATGTCCACTGAATAGTTAAGAAAACCATTTTCTAAAATTTCATTTAATATTATTGTTATCTCACTTTTCTTCTTTGCCTTGATTATTCTATCAACATAAATTTGATTGTACTTCTTTAGTTCAAAATAAACAAAAGAGCCGCCACCTTTCCACTGAATGCTTTTACTGATGCCTGTTTGATCTCCCTTAATCACATTCTGCAGACGGACTAAACTATCATTTTCTCCATAGTCCAACTGTTCTATTCCGATATATCTTCTTTTCAATTTATGAGCCACAGCAGCAGTAGTTCCGCTGCCCAAATGATAATCTAAAACAATATCATTTTCATCGCTTGCCATCTCGATGATTCTTCTTAAAAGTTTTTCTGGTTTCTTTCCGTTGTTGAATGAAATACCACCTTCGTTGGATGGGGTGGTGCCAATGTCCAGCCACAGATCAGAAGCTAAAACCCCAAAATAATTTTTGCCATTTTCATTTACTATCCTTTCCCTTAAGGGCACCAAAGCACCTCCGTCATAAACCAGTGATATTTCTTTCGAAGAATTCAGGTATTCTTCCACAAGGCCCTTACTTTTATTTTTTTCTGCAAACGTTTTGAATTTAGCTCCCGCTTTTTTGATATTCTTTTCGAGAGAATAAATATGCTCCGGGTTTTTTAATGCATAAGAAATAAATTCCTGCTCTATACTGTTTAGCTCAAAAGAAGAAATCTCTTTTTTCTTTCTACCTCTAAAATACTTTTCAAAAAATTCCTTGCTTACATCTTTAATTATATATTCCCCCTTATTCTTTATTACTTCAAACTTATAGTTCTTATTGTATTCTGTCTTCGTATAAAAAGGTCTAAACCGGAATGAAGGAGATTTAGAGTAAAAAAGAATATTTTCCTTTACTTTAAATAACCTTTCACCTCTTTTTACATTGATTGCATTCACACCACTTTCGGTGCTGGATTTGATAACGATATTTTCTTTAAAATTATCACGGCCAAAAATTTCATCACAAAGAACTTTAAGATATGCATACTCTGAGTCGTCAACCTGTATAAAAATAGAACCACCGCGGGATAATAATTCCCAGGCAATCTCGAGCCTGTTCTTCATAAAAGTGAGCCAGGTGGAATGATTAAAACTGTCGTTGTATAAGAAGCTGTCAGAGCCTGTATTATAGGGAGGATCGATGTAAATCAATTTTATTTTATTGATATATACCGTCTTGAGAGAATGCAATGCCAATAAATTATTGCCTCTCATGATAAAATTATCTGACGCGTCCAGCCTTGTTGGAATCTCTTCGCCGCTGGTAGTAAATTTTAAAAAATTAGTAAATGCTTTCGGTTGAAGTAGCCTGTCAATTTGATCAGGTGCAAGTGTTTCATTCCAAAATGTTTCATTTCTTTTACTGTCTTCCTTTTGTTGACCTCCTTCAAGAACACAATCTTTATAGGGCCACGCCAGAATTACGTCTTTGTTGGACGAGAGATATCCATCATTTGAAGCAAGTCCAATTTTGTTTTTAAACGCTGTGAAACTATCGGGAAGAAATGCTTTATTACTAATGAATTTTTGAAATTTTATTTTGTCAAAGACAAGCACATCGTCTAGCTGCTGAAAGAAATGTTTTTTAATTTCATGATTGGAAATTAGTAATTTAATAAGTTTTGGATCCGTTTGTAATGCCAATTCAATAACCTTATTTCGCAACAGTCTGCCATTGGATACGATACGCTCATCTCGTTGTAAAAGATTACTCAGGTCATTTAATAAATTTTGCATTTTGTTGTAGTGAGTATTTATGCCGAAAGCTACAGCCTAAATCATGTAGTCTTTCTTCTAAAAAAAAATTAAATATAGCGCTTCAATGTTAAATTATTTTGGTAACAATTATTTGAGAATTTTCTCTTAAGAATTAACCGATAATTTTGTAATATTGAGTATACGATGAACAAACCAGTTTTTATTAAGCAAATTGTTCCTTACAAAGATTATGCAGGATATAGAACCATACGATAACTGGCATCATTTATACACTTCTGAAAATGATGAGCACTCGCCGTTTTACGGTCGTGAGTATAGTCAGTTTGAATTTATCAATACCATTTATAATTATTATATCCATCCGTTATGGGATGAATTTGGAAGCCGCACTTTGTACCTTAAAATTTTGATAGCAGATTATGATGAACAATATGTCATTATGGAGTTAATAGGTGAGTGGAACGATGCCATTGAAAATGACATTATGCAATTGAAGCGTGAGGTGATTGATGATTTTTTGCGTAAAGGGATTACTAAGTTTATTTTAATAACGGAAAATGTGCTGAATTTTCATAGTAGCGATGATTGTTATTACCAGGAATGGTACGAAGAGGTGGAAGAGAAAGGCGGATGGATTACCTTTATAAACATGCCAGAGCAAACAAGGCATGATTTTATTAAAGCGAGAATAACTAATTATGTGGAGATCATTAGTTTTGTTCCCTGGCGCACCATGAAGCCTGAGGTATTGTTTAGCCAGATTGATAATGTTTTTCTGAGAAGATTAGATATCTAAGGATCGGATCTTTTTATAAAATGATAAGAGGCTGCGAGTGCACTTGTCAATTTTAGACGCTGCTCTGTTTGTGAAGAATTTCAGTCCGACCCATCGGATCCGATAATTGGATGATTTTTTTAAACTTCATGTAGTACATTTGTTTATCTGAAATTTATTAACTCTCTGATTTATGACCTGGAAACAGTTATTCACTTCTTCGATAGGTAAGAAAATATTGATGGCCTTTACCGGCTTTTTTCTCATTACTTATCTGATCGTACACGCGACAATTAATGCCTTTATTTTTTTTGACGACAGTGGTCAAACCTTTAATACTGTGGCTTCGTTTATGCTGCATAATTATGTGGTGAGAGTTTTAGAAGTTGGGTTGTTCCTCGGTTTTATTCTGCACATAGTGCAGGGGCTGATACTCTGGACGCAAAACAAGTCTGCAAGAAAAATAGGCTATAAAAAACAGAATTATATTAAGGAAATAAACTGGAACAGCCGTGTGATGGGGTGGCTCGGCACTTTTATACTTTTGTTTTTGGTAATGCATCTGTATCATTTCTGGGCAAGTACCAAACATGAATTGTACTTCCACGGCCCTGACGTTAATCTTTACCAGGAGATGAAGGAAATATTTACCAATCCTGTTTGGTTTGTTTTATATATGATAGGACTGGCTTCTCTGTTATTTCATTTGCTCCATGGCTTCAAGAGTGCGTTTGAAACGTTTGGAATTAATAACAGAAAATGGACTCCCGTTATAAGAGGCATCGGTGTTTTTTATTCCGTTGTTATATGCTTATTATTTGCATCCATGCCACTCGCATTTATGGCAGGGTGGCTTCAATAATGAGTGGTAAAACATTGAAGTATTGCAAAACGTTATAGCGTTTAAAGATGAGATGATTCCACTGCGCATGTGGGTAAGAGCATGAAAATATAAAGTAATAAATATTAATATGAACGTATGGCATTAGACGCAAAAATTCCGGAAGGATCCATGGATCAGAAATGGACTAATTACAAAGACCACGCAAAATTGGTAAGTCCTGCCAATAAAAGAAAGCTGGAGGTGA
>JBDTIC010000122.1:0-5178 GCA_039936595.1 Ginsengibacter sp.
ACCTTTTTTTATATTCTCTGCATTTTTTATCTTTAAAAGATACCTGGCAAATGTAAAAGAGCTTTTTATTTTATTTTCAGATAAGGGTTCATTCTTAAATTGACTTAATAAAAAACTAAAATCATCCTCAGAACCATTCTTAATGATTATTTCAGTAATTACTTCGCCTAGTTTACCCAGGGCGTCATTGCTGAATTTTTTGGCCAGTGTATAAGCGCCCGCAGGATCAAGAGCCGCCATGCCTTTCAGAGCAGATCCTGATACTGAGTAAGAGGAATCGGTAATGTATTTTTGAAATAAGGGCTCATATTTTTTATCACTCATTTTAGCCAATATTTCTAGTGCTTTGCCCTGTACTTTTTTGTTAGGATCTTTTGCGGCCATTTGCTCCACTACTTTTAATACTGATGGAATGTTATAGCCAACACTTTGTTCTAAATCTTCCAGAGTCAATAATCGCAAACCATAATATTTGTCATTTAATCCAAGAGCCAGGTTGCTTAATTTATTTTTTGCAAAATATTCAAGCGCTTCTCTTCTGTCCAGATAATTAGGAGCGTACTTATATTGTTGCTCAAATTCATCTGCGGATTTATTATCTTTTTTTATACAAAGCAGTACCTTATCTGCATCTACGTTGATCAATGAAGGTTTTTTATCGCTGGCAAAATAAAAAGTGTCTGCTTTATTTTCCAACCAAACTTTATATCTTTTTTTATGAGCGCCATCGCTATATACATCAATAGCGCAAGGGAGTTTGAATATTTTTCCGGTATTTTGAGTTTGATCCACGATCACTCTAGCCTTTCCATTGATGTATTCGTAATTGATGTCAAGAGAAGGTTGCCCACTCCCATAATACCACTGATTCCAGAACCAGTTCATGTCTTGCCCCGTTATATCTTCAAACGCAAGTCTTAACTGATGTGCCTCAGCCGGTTTAAATTTATAAAGATTCAAGTATTCGTTCAATGATTTAAAAAATGCTGAGTCGCCTACATAGTTTCTGAGCATATTTAAAATGCGTCCTCCTTTATTATAGGTTACCGCATCAAATAGATCCTCCTTATCTTTATAATAGAACCTTACAAGGTCTTTATCTTCACTATTGCTCATAAGGTAGCCTTGCATGTCCTCATATGCATGGTCATCTGCTGCATCCTTTCCGTGCCTGTGCTCGGCCCACAGGTATTCACTATAGTTAGCAAAAGATTCATTAAGTGTGATATTGCTCCAGCTCTCAGTAGTAACGAGGTCGCCAAACCAATGGTGGAACAATTCATGTGCAATAGTGCTTTCCCATAAATTTCCATCCACCAGCTGCCTGGCATTTTGATAAGCGCCATCCTGATGAAGTGTAGCGGTAGTATTCTCCATGGCGCCGCTTACGTATTCTCTTCCAACTATTTGATCATATTTGGGCCAGACATAAGGTACACCGGTTATCTTTTCATAAAAGCCTATCATACCGGGTGTTTCACCAAATATTTTTTTCGCTACCGGCGCGTATTCTTTCTCTACGTAATAATCCACTGGTATTTTTTTATAATTATCTTTTATGATCACATAATCTCCAACCCCCATGAAAAATAAATAGGGTGAATTTGGAAGATCCATTTTCCAGTCATCTGTGCGTGTGCCATCGGCATTTTTCTTTTGTTTAACCAGAAGGCCATTGCTTAATGTAACGTATTTAGCAGGAACGGTCATTGCAATTTCCTGGGTGGTTTTTTGGTCGGGTTTGTCAATAGTAGGAAACCATGCACTGTTTGATTCTGTTTCTCCCTGGGTCCATATCTCTACATGTTCTTTGGTAGTGCCCAAAGGATTGATAAAATATAAACCCTTGGCATCGGATATTGCCGCGCTCCCGGGAAGTTTCAGGTCATTTGGTTTAGACACATAATTGATATATACCGTATATTTCTCGCCGCCCTTATAGGTTTTATCAAGTGTTATTTTAAGATGTAAACTATCATCATAGGAATATTTAAGTGGAATTTCAGATTTGCCGTTTACTAAAGTAATTTTTTTTATATCCATTCCTTTTGCATCAAGTGTCAGAGAATCGGTAGGATAAAAATGAGGTTGTAATGTTACCCATTCCTGGCCATACATCCATTGCTTTTCATAGTCAAAACTTACCGCAAGTTTAGTGTGAACGAGGTCATTAATTCGTGGGTAGGTACCACGGTAAATATGCTTCCAGGCAGTATCCGCTGACTGAATATCCTGTTGTGCATAGGTGAAGAAAAAAGTGTGGAGAGAAATGAAAGCAAACAAAATTCTTTTCATGGTGGAATTTTTGTTGGCAAAAATAAACGTGATAATTATAATAAGAATATAATTTTTGTAGAGGAAGAAGTATTTATTAGTATATTAAATAGATTTGCTCATTATGTTTATATCCTGTATTAGAAAATTATTTTTTCTTTCTTTTCTAAGTGTGGTTGTTTTTTTATGTAAAGCTCAGCAGGTAAATTTTGTTTACCTGCAAACTGAAAACGGGCACCCTTTTTATGCAAAGATTAATAACAACCTTGTAAGCTCATCTCCCGAAGGTTACATTATTCTCCCCCATCTGAAGGACAGCACCTATCAATTAGTGGTAGGATTTCCCAAAAATAAATTTCCCGAAGAAAAATTCATCCTTACGATTGATAAAAGGGATGAGGGATTTCTTCTGAAAAATTTCGATGAAAATGGATGGCAACTATTTAATTTACAGACGCTGGCACTAATACAGGGGACCAATGAAAAGGCAATTGCCAGAGTGGATAAAAAAGAAGCCGATCCATTTTCCAGTATGCTTGCCAGTGTTGTTAAGGATTCGTCGATATTGCAAGACCACGAAGCAGCGATTTCGGCGCCTGTAAAAGCAGATACTCCAACGGCTAAAGAAGATAGCCCGACAGTAAAAGCAGATAGCCTTTTAGTAGCAACTGCGAACAAGCCTGCAATTGTTGACCCATTATCTTCCACAACAACAAAAGAAGGCCAATCTATCTCGATGATCTTAAATAAAGAAGATAGCGAAGGCGTGCAAAGAATTTATGAAGATAAAACCAGTGGATTGGATACAATAAGAATATTCTTTCCCCCTGATAAGATCGTTAAAAATATTGTTGTCGATCATAATGTTACCCAGGATATTATAGCCAAGAACGTAATGCCCGGTGATACACCAGCTAACGATAACAGTAAGCCTGAATTTACTATCACACCCACAGAGATTGCTAAAGTGGATTCAGCTAATTCCCCTTCTGCAGATCAAAATATAAATATTTTAAAACAGGATTCCTCCAATGAAGGTGCTTCGTCCGCAGAGAAAGCAATACTACCTCTTTCAGGACAAGTGACAGAGAAGAATAAAGCCTTATTAGAAAAGGGAAATCCTCAAGCCTTACAAACTGTTACCACTGATTCAGAAACTCACGAAAAAGGCCAAATCGTACAGCAACAAGGCAATGGTTCCACACCTGCTGAACGACCCAAATCACAGATTGTTCTTTTGCCAAAAGAAGTAACTTCATCTAAAGTAAATTCCGATTGTAAAGAATTTGCGACAAATGAGGATTTTTTAAAATTGAGAAGGAAAATGGCTATGGAGAATAGTGCTGAGAAGATGGTCAAGGTTGCGAGGAAGGATTTTAAATCAAAATGCTTCAGTACCGAACAAATAAAAGATCTATCTTATCTTTTCTTAAAAGATGAAGGTAAATATATGTTTTTTGATGCAGCCTATCCTTTTACTTCCGATTCTGATCAATATCAAACACTGCAGGCACAGCTAAAGGATGAGTATTATCTAAATCGATTTAAAGCGATGATTCGTAAATAATTTAAAGGCTTATGCCGAGATATTTCATTGAAGTAAGCTACAAAGGAACCTCTTACTCAGGATTTCAAATTCAAAAAAATTCAGTAACCATACAATCGGAAGTAGAGAAAGCGTTATCCATATTTTTTAAAAGAGCGTTTACCCTTACCGGTGCATCACGCACAGACGCAGGCGTGCACGCCCTTCAGAACTATTTTCATTTTGATACTGATCTACCTTTAACACTAATTACGACCCCTACAAGAGGTTTTTATTCTTCCGAAGATGATATAGCATTAGATAAATTCTTATATAACATCAATGCTATTCTTCCGTTGGATATTGCCGTCAAAAGGATCTACCTGGTAGAGAGAAATGCCCATTGCCGTTTTGATGCTATTTCGCGGGAATACAAATACTTTATTTATAAAGATAAGAATCCATTCCTGCAAGAGAGTGCTTATTATTGCCCATACACTTTGGATATAACTAAAATGAATGAAGCAGCAACACTACTCTTGGGAAATAAAGATTTCACTTCATTTTCCAAAAAAAATACACAATCAAAAAGCTTCATTTGCGACCTCCAAAAAAGCGAATGGACATGGCAAGAACATTGTTTAATTTATAATGTAAAAGCCAACCGATTTTTAAGAGGAATGGTAAAAGGAATGGTAGGGACGATGCTAAGAGTAGGTAAGGGTAAAATAGATTTAAAAGAGTTCAGGCAAATTATTCATAAAAGGGACTCCTCAATGAGCGATTTTTCCGTACCATCCCATGCGCTTTTTTTAATTGCAGTTAAATATTAATTCGAATAAAAGAATTTTTTTTATGACTTACTTTTTACTCAAAACTAAAGATCGTAAAAAAAAGATTTGCTTTGGAACCGTTATTGGGATGGCTTTTAAAAAAAAAGTAGGGAATAATTAAAGTTTTTTTGGGATGAGAAGATAACACTCATTATCTTTGCGCTCCACTTTTGAAAAAAAGGAAGAGTTCTTACAACAATGACACATATTTTAACACAAATATTTTTCGAATAAAAAAAATATTTGGTTAGTATAAAAAAGGCTAGTACATTTGCAATCCATTTGAAAAAAATGGTGGCAAAAAAGCCGAAAGATCTTTGAAATTTTGGAAGTAACAGCACAGAATTTTTATAATTCTACAAGGTAAAGTTTAGCGTAACAAATTAGAATTTTGACGTTGATTTTCGATGAGAAAATTTATAGTCAGATCAAACAACATTTACAATGGAGAGTTTGATCCTGGCTCAGGATGAACGCTAGCGGCAGGCTTAATACATGCAAGTCGAGGGGCAGCACAGGTAGCAATACTGGGTGGCGACCGGCAAA
>JBDTIC010000123.1:0-10067 GCA_039936595.1 Ginsengibacter sp.
TCAAACTAAAGGCTATTTCTTTTATTGATCTGGATCGGTTAGTGAGCAGCACTTTCGCTTTTTCAATTTTTAATTGAATGAGGTATTGATGAGGAGCAATACCGGTGTACGTTTTAAAAGCCTTGCGGAACCACGCATAACTAACGCATAATTCAATGGCGACTTTTTCGATGTTGATATCCTGGTCAATATTAGTTCTGAAAATAATCCTCGCTTTATTAATAATGGATTCGGTTACTTCTTCGCCAGTGTAGAGTTGCTGTTTTGCCAGCGAATAAATTTCACCGAGTAAGTGCATTACAATGCCTGATACCAAGGGCTGATACCCCGTTCTTTCTTCTTTGGTTATCTCAATGATATTGGTGAACAATTGAATTATATTTTCGGACATTCCAATTTCCTGTACCGCGTTTTTTCCTGATAAAAAATTTTGCTGTACTATGTTTTCGATAATTACTCCTTTAAATCCTACCCAGAACTCATCCCATCCCGTTTGGGGATCCGGTTTGAAGCGGTGCCATTCACCAGGGTATAAAAATAAAAGTGTGCCTTCTTTTATTTGCTGCTGCTCACAACTGGCGGATTCGAATACACCATGTCCGGCAGGTATATAAATAATTTGATACTCATCCAGGATACGGCCTTTACTCCAGTCGAAATAGTGATGAACAGGGTGTTCAGGTGCTGGATAATCAACGTGCGCGCCTATTCTGTTACAGCCTGCGCTCAGTACATGAATGCCCCATTTTTCATCTTCTGAACTTGTCGGCAGGTATTTATAGTAATTGGTCATGGGCCTTTTAAAAATGAATGAATATACGACTGGAATACCCAACTAAGATACCGATCATATTCGGTATAAATGGGGCAGAAATACTATATAGCAATGCAATTTTTTCCCTGCCACATGAATGGAAAATTATCATGGGAGTTAGAGCCGTTCAAAATCTACATGTGAAATATCAATTTACGTATTTCCTGTGAAAATATTATCACGTAGGTTCGTTTTTGAATTTAGAGAATTGATTGTTGGTTAAGGATGCAATTTTGATTTATCAAAATTTAAAATTGCTTGTTGGCAAGAAAATTGTGGATATATAAAAAAGGAAACAGAACGAAGATTTTCTTTTTCTTCATCTGCTCACTAATGCTTGCTTATCTGTTACCCGGTATGTTTGTAAATAAAAAGATAACTGTAAATACTAATAATTAATTAACCTTTATTTTAGGATATTTAAATTTAATGGATCGTTTCACGTACTGCTAAATCGTTTAAAAGTTTTTGTCTTATGCCTATAAAAGTGATCTCCATTCAACTTCTAAAGCTTCCGGTTTTATGTTTTATTATTTGGCTTAGAAGCGGATAGGTGACCATGAAAAAGCCTAAGATAAAACACTAAATGCGATGTGATATTTTATTGATTATGGCTTAATGGTCTTTTCAGTTATTCCAAATACAAATTATCACTGAATCTTATTTTTTTTAAAAACTAAAATTGATTGCAATGTCAAAAACCCTATTACACTTTTTAGAACAGAAAAAGAAAGTATCGCTGGTTATACTCTCTTTTTTTCTGTTTTCATTCTCATTTGCCCAACAAAAAATAACGGTAAATGGTAATGTGGTTACTGAGAAAAATGCTCCTTTGGCTGGTGTGTCGGTGAATGTAAAAGGCACCACGTCTGGTACCACTACGGACGCACAAGGAAGCTTTACTATCCAGGTCAATAAAGGGGCAACTCTTAATTTATCGTTTGTGGATTACCAGCCTAAGCAAGTGGTGATAAACAGCGAAGCAGACGCGGCTAGTATTACAATGATTTCAGAGGCTTCCTTATTGGGAGATGTTGTCGTTGTAGGCTATGGGACTCAAAGGCAGAGAAATATCACCGGGGCTATCTCCACAGTGGATGTTTCAAAATTAAAAGACGTCTCCTCTGCCAATGTAACCAGGCTGCTGGTGGGACAGGCTCCCGGAGTTACAGTAAAACAAACCACAGGCTCTCCCGGCCGTGAATTCCAGGTGACGATCAGGGGTACAGGTTCGCTGGGAGCGGGGAGTGCGCCACTGTATGTAGTGGACGGATTTCCGGTAGGTACTTCTATTGGGCAGAATTTAAACCCGGATGATATTAAGACCATCACCATATTAAAAGATGCCGTCTCTACAGCTATTTACGGAGCCCGAGGTTCAAATGGAGTGGTGTTAATCACTACGAAAAGTGCAAAGGAAGGGGAAGTGACTTTGACTGCTACCGCAGATTATGGTATTCAAAATGTTCCTGATTCCAGGAAGACGAAAATGCTGAATGGAGTGGAGTTTGCCCAGTTCAGAAAAGATGCGTTTATGGATAAGATCCGGTATTTCGACAACAGGGAGCCCAGTATTGATGAAGTTCCTTTGGATTATCGCTATCCTGAGCAAACTAAATATTCTACTAATTGGTTTAATGAAATTCTCAACCAAAATGCTGCCTATCAAAATTACAATATTACGCTTGCCAGTGGAAAGGGAGCTATTCATTCACTGGTATCTGCAGGTTTTTTAAACCAGGAAGGAGCTCTTATCAATACCGGGTATAAACTATATTCTGCGAGGGCTAATATTGGAGGCCAGGTCAACAAGTTTATTACTATGGGATTGAACTTAGATGGTTCCTATTCTACTCAACCACAGGCTAACGCTACCGAAGGACGGTCGCAAATCGTGGGTGGCGCTTTAATTATGGATCCAAGAGATCCTGTCTATAATGCGGATGGCAGTTATAATAGTTACATTGGAGGCCATGACGGAGTTTTTGGTTTTTTCAATCCTGTGCAGATGTTAAAAGAGGCTGCCAAGAATTATACCAATACCAACGTGATTGCAAACGCATTTTTGGAATTCACTTTCTTAAAATACTTTAAATTCAAACCTACGGTCAACGCAGGCATTTACAATGCATCGTACAAGCAGTTCGTTCCCTCTACTATTTCTGGCGTCAATGCCCCTGCTCCAAGAGATGCTTCTGAAAATGATTCCTATGGCAACCGAATAAATATTTCAACAGATCAACTGCTTACGTTTAATAAAGATTTTGGAGATCATCACCTGGATGTATTGGCCGGTTATACCGCCCAGGAGGAGACTTCAAAAGATCTCTCAGGAAGCGGCAATCAGTTTCCTGACGACCTGGTTCCCTATTTGAATGCAGCTATCATTAAATCTTCCGGTTCTGACGAATTTGGATGGAGCATGCAGGCTTTCTTTGGGAGGCTTAACTATTCTTACAAGGGCCGGTATTTATTCTCAGGTACGTATCGTCGTGAAGCTAGTTCAAGGTTTGGATTGAAGAACAAATGGGGTGATTTTCCTGCGTTGTCTGCGGGTTGGAGAATTTCAGACGAACCTTTCATGCCTAAAATTTCATGGTTAAATGATCTTAAAATAAGAGGAAGCTGGGGAAAAACCGGGAATAATAATATTGGAAATTATTCCAGCTTATCGTTTATGAATTCGTCGAATTATGTGTTCAATAATAATTACGTGAGTGGCCGGGTAGTAAGTTCTTTTGCTAACGCCGAATTAGGATGGGAAAAATCTACTCAGACAGATGTTGGTATCGACTTGACGGCATTAGATAATCATTTAACCTTCACTGCAGAATACTATGATCGTATTACAAGCAATATGCTTTTGTCAATACAATTGCCGGCTATTTCAGGTTTTACCAGCAGTTTGGGTAATGTAGGAAAGGTGCAGAATAAAGGATTAGAATTTTCCGCTGGTTATAGACAAACTGTTAACGCATTTACCGTGTGGGGCAACGCTAATATTTCTTTTAACAGGAATAAAGTGTTAGCGATCCGGGGTGTTAATGATGCAATATGGAATGGAGGCTTTTATTCCGATTATAATGTGTCTAAAGTGGGTCGTCCTATTGGTATGATCTACGGTTTTAAAATGTTGGGCATTTTTCAAAATCAAGCTGAAATTGATAAATGGCCCACACAGGACGGTGCTATTCCGGGGGTTTATAAATATTGGGATGCTGATGGAAATGGTGTGATTTCTTATGACACAAAAGATATGGTAGAAATTGGAAATCCCTGGCCAAAATATACCTGGGGCGCAACCGTTGGGGCTGACTTTAAGAACTTTGATTTGAGTGTCATTTTTGTAGGAGCAGCACATTATGATAACTTTAGAAATATAGAAGCTTCCACGCTCAACATGGATGGAGTTTTTAATGTGTTGAAGGTTAGTAAAGACCGTTTCAGATCAGAGGCTCAGCCGGGAAATGGATGGGTAGCAACTACTAATACATGGAAGTGGGAGCGCGAAAGTAATTCAAGATATGTCTACGATGCGACCCATACCTGGGTGAAAAATATAAGTCTTGGATACACGCTTCCCAAATCTGCATTACCGGTAAATAACTTACGGGTATATATAAGTGCCGACAACCTTTTTCTGTTTACCAAGTATCCCGGTAATAATCCGGATATTGACAGTAATGGAGGCATCAATCCCGGTTTTGATGACGAAGCTTATCCTGTTGGAAGAACTTTTTCTATAGGTGCTAACTTAACATTTTAAAAATCGAAAAATGAAAAAGAATATATTATTTATACTGAGCCTAATTATCTGCTGGACCCAATTTTCCTGCAACAAGGATTTTCTTTCTAAAACAGATCCAACGAGAGTGGGTACCAATGTTTTTTATAAAGATGCCACAGAACTTGGGCAGGCAGTAAACGGTGTTTACGGTCAACTTCAGGGCATTGTCAATGGACAATGGCTCTTTAACGAATTACCATCTGATAATACGACCATTGATTTTAACCCCGGCGACCGCGGACAGGCCCCATCCATAGAAGCCTTCGAATTTTGGACTGTAAACTCCGGAACCGGCAATATCAACAGTATGTATGTTAGCTATTATAATGCGCTCTACAATATCAACAATACGTTGACCAAGCTCAAAAGCTCTACTACGATTGCTGATCCGGTAAAGGCGGGATTTGAGGGTCAACTAAAATTTCTACGTGGATATTATTATTTTGAGTTAACACAATATTTTGGAGATGTAATACTGATCACGGAGCCATTAGAAGTGCCATCCAAAGCATGGGATTACCAACGGGTACCACAGACACAGGTTTATACTCAAATTGAGACTGATCTCAAAGATGCTGTTTCCATGCTCCCTGTAAAATATACCGGAGCAGATATTGGCCGCGTGACTAAAGGCGCCGCGTTGAGTTTATTAGGAAAAGTCTATCTCACTGAAAAGAAATATCCTGATGCAGTCACCACGCTGCAACAGGTTCTTCCTCTTGGCTATTCTTTAGTTCCTAATTACGCTGATGTTTTTGATCCTCAAAAAAAGAACGGTCCTGAATCTATTTTTGAAATTCAATACCAGGGCGGGAATGACTTAGGGGAGTGGAGCAGTTTTATTTATACTTTCGGCCCCCGACTTTCAAAAGGTGCTGTAACAGGCTGGCCGCAAAGCAACCCTGGAGGATGGAATATACCTACCAATGATATGATTGCTTCTTATGAAACCGGTGATACAAGAAAATCTGCATCTATCGGGCTTGATTTTAAGAGTCCCATTACAGGAGATGTGGTTCCTTACATAAAAAAATATGATCATCCTCATTCTATTTACGGACGTACAGATGATGACTGGCCCGTATTACGCTACTCTGATGTATTGTTAATGCTGGCAGAAGCGATCAATGAGTCAACTGGCCCTACAGCCGACGCTTTCAGTTATTTGAACCAGGTACGTCAAAGAGCAGGTCTTGCGGCGGTGAGCGGACTTGGCAAAGATGCATTTCGCGATAAAGTTCTTCACGAAAGAAGGGTTGAACTGGCCTTTGAAAATTGGCGTTGGTTCGATCTTAAACGCACTCAAACACCGGAACAGCTTACACAGTTTCTGAATGCTTATGGTGCCATGGAAAAGGCGACTCCCACAGTAACCAGGCAGGGTACCCCTTATTCCAGTGGCGATTATGTATTTCAGTCTTATGAAGTTTTGTATCCTATTCCAAACAATGAAATCCTGGTAAATGCCAAATTAACTCAAAACCAGGGGTATCAATAATCCTTCGGAAAACTCCTGATGCCCTTCAATGCTGCTAAGGAAGCTGTCCGGGATTTAAAAGAGGGAACTAAGAATGAAAGAAATCACGATAATATTTTGAACAAGCGATTTCCTGAATCCTTTCTCTGTGAAGGGATTCAGGAAGTTATTAAAATTTAATAGATAATGAAAACAACTTACTTCTTAAATCCTCTGAAAAAACTTCTTGCGACGGCCTTGGTTGTTTTGTCGTGCCAGTTGCTTGCTGCTCAAAGTACAGTTTCTGTTGACTGGGGCATGACTATCAGCGAATCAAAAACGACTCCTACGCTGCAAGTGGTGGTGAATCCGATGTTACTTCGAAATTCGCCTATTCATGAAGGAAGTTTCAAAGCTCTAAAAAATTTGAAAGCTGATTATGTTCGCTTTGTTCCCTGGTTTCCTTATCCACACATGGCTGTTGCTGAATTGAAGCCGCCGACAGAAACTGCTACATTTTGGGACTTTAGCCATATTGATCCAGTCGTAGAAGATCTCATGAATGCTACCAGCGGACATAGTGTTGTAATTAATTTTAGCACTATTCCTGCCTGGATGTTTAAAACAGAAAAGCCTGTTATAGTGCCCAATGATCCTAACCAGGTCTTCTGGTCCTACAATGAAGGGAAAGAATTGAGAGATCCTTCTCTGAAAGAATTGACCGATTATTATGTAAGGTTAATGAGCTGGTACACGAAGGGCGGGTTTACGGATGAGCTGGGCAAATTTCATAAATCGGGTCACAATTATAATATGCCTTATTGGGAAGTGCTCAATGAGCCGGATCTGGAACATAACATTACTCCACAGTCCTATACAAAGATGTATGATGCAATTGTTCTTGCTTTGAAAGAAGTATCGCCTGAAACAAAATTTATTGGACTGTCGCTGGCCTTTGAGACGAATCCGGAGTGGTTCGAATATTTCCTTAATCCGGCAAATCATAAACCCGGGGTTACCCTGGAAGGTATATCCTACCATTTTTATGGCACGCGGGATAATAACAGTCAACCAATAAGTACTTATCAATATTCATTTTTTAACCAGGCAAATGGTTTTCTGGACAGAGTTCGCTATATAGAAAGCATCCGGAAACGATTGTCGCCCCAGGTGTTTACAACTATTAATGAGATCGGAAACATTTTATCCAGGGATGGAACCAACGAGCAGATACCAAACACATACTGGAATTTATCCGGAGCTATGTTTGCTTATATTTACCTGGAGCTTGCAAAAATGGGAGTTGATGTAGCGGGTGAATCTCAATTGGTTGGTTATCCCACCCAGTTTCCGTCTGTAAGCATGATGAACTGGAAAAATGGAAAACCTAACTCACGTTTTTGGGTACTGAAATTACTCAGGGATAATTTCGGTTCCGGGGATCGTTTAGTTTCTACTCATTCCAATATACCGGGTGTGGTTACGCAGGGATTTATAGCCAATAAGGGAAATAAACTTCTACTGATCAATAAAGAACTAAAGGACGTGCAGTTTCAATTACCTAAGGATGCAAAAGCGGCCTCCATTACTTATGTTGACGCAACAACCGGAGAAAATCCTCCGGTAACAAAGAAATTGACGGGCAATACGATTAAACTCAGTGCGTTTTCGGTTGCGGTAATTGATTATGATAAATAGGGCATAAGAAATTCCAGGCTTCTCTGGATTACGATATTAGAATCATACTTACAGGACATTTGTTCAGGTTGGAATAGTTAACTCTTCAGATGAGGAATCACCAAATGCGTTGTTTTCTTAGTACTGTCGTATATAACCATAGAGCAAGTTATCCAATGACTCAGTGCTTTTGGAAATAGGTTTCTTCTACAAGTATGTCTCAATTAAAAGATAGAATTGATTTTAAAAAGTGGTTATTTAGATCAAAAATCGGACTGTAATCTATTGAATTTACAACAATACTTTCCAGTAAAATAACTTGTCAATTAAACCAATTTTATAATACTAAACAAGATTAAAAAAAGCAAGAGTGCATCTTAGGACACCAAACGATTTAGGATGCTGGTGTTAAGTCAGGAAGGTTTTTTGAAGAGCATTTAATTTATTGAGTTTCTCAGAACTTCCTGGTTTTCTTCCATTTGGTACCGATCGCTATCGGTAAGCTGTTTTGTTGCGCCTTGGATCAGGAAGATCCGATACTATCGGATTGAGATGCTTCCATTTTCTATCAAGCAATTAATTAAACCAAATTTGTAATGCTAAGAAACATTAAAAAAACCGGGATTGCATCTCACCGCACCACAGGATTTAGTTTCCTGGTATTAAATTCGTTTAAGATGCCTTGTTTTACCCTGGCCTTCATTTTTCTGTGTTGTCAATTTTCCAGCGCACAGAATATTGTCACGGTTAATTGGGAAAAGATAACCATGGTAGCTAAAACCACACCTACTTTGCAGGTGGTCGTAAATCCCATGCTGGAACGTAATTCGCCGATTCATGATGGAAGTATGCGTGCCCTGAAAGATCTCGGCGCTGATTACGTGCGTTTTGTTCCCTGGCATCCTTACCCGCACATGGCAGTTGCAGAGTTAAAGCCGCCAACTAAAACTGAAACATTTTGGGACTTCAGGTATGCAGATCCATTTGTGGAAGATTTTGTTGAGGCAACCAAAGGGCATCCTGTAATTCTTAACTTCAGCACTATTCCTGTCTGGATGTTTAAGACCGATCAATCTGTCGAAGTTCCGAAAGATCCTGACCAGGTATTCTGGGGATATAATGCGGGCACCGGGTTCAGAGACACTACGCTCAGAGAGGTAGCCGATTATTATGTAAGATTATTCAGTTGGTACACAAAAGGAGGATTTACTGATGAAATAGGTAAATTTCATAAATCCGGGCACTTTTACAACATCCAATATTGGGAGGTACTCAATGAAATGGAGCACAGGTTATCTCCTCAGTTATACACCAGGATTTACGATGCCGTCGTTTTAGCGTTGAAAAAGATATCTCCTGACACAAAGTTTGTTGGGCTTGCACTCGGAGCACCAAATAATCCTGATTATTTTGAATATTTCCTCAATCCGGCCAATCACAAACCAGGTGTAACTCTCGATGGTATCTCCTATCATTTTTATGCTTCACCTTCAGATAGCAAACCATCTCTAAGTAATTTGCAATATTCTTATTTTGATAAAGCGGACGGCTTTCTTGGAGTAGTACGCTATGTAGAGAATATTCGAAAACGACTCTCGCCTTCAACTTTTACACAGGTAAATGAAATAGGTACTTTCATAGGAGGTGGTGAAAAAGGAACTATTATTCCCGGAGATGGTTACTGGAATTTGTCTGGAGCTGTATATGCTTATATTTATCTGGGTTTAACTGAATTAGGGATTGATGTCGCCGGTGAATCTCAACTGGTGGGTTACCCAACGCAATTCCCGGATGTAACTATGATCGACTGGAAGAACGCAAAACCGAATGCACGTTATTGGGTATTAAAACTGTTAAAAGACAATTTAGGCCCCGGGGATAAATTGGCAGAAAGTAATATAAATAGTGGTGATATATCGGTGGCGGCATTTGTAACCGGGAACGGTCGAAAGATGCTACTCATCAATAAAAGAAACAGAGAAGTGCAGCTCCAAATACCAAAATACGCAAAAGGAGCATCAATGACCTATGTTGACCTGAGCACCGGAGAAAACCCTCCAAAGGAAATACAATTATCCGGCAATACGATAAATCTAAATGCATTCTCAGTTGCAATAATTGATTTCGGAAAATAGTAGGGCGAATAGGCTGTGTGGTGGCCGATAAGAAAAAATTTTTTGATGAGGCATTTAGCTTATACTCCGTTAGGGAAAAAGCAGTGAATGATTTTATACGGTCGGGATGCTTTCTTCGGCGGCCTGAACGATAGTCCTGATTCGGTCGAAAAATGTGCTTCTTAATTATGAAATGACGGTAGTAAATATCTATTACTC